>JAWXBI010000275.1:0-5296 GCA_034439915.1 Saprospiraceae bacterium
GTTTCCACCAAGAAAATTGAAGACCGTCCCCAACCCGATATCGGAAGGGTTCTTCAGGGAAAAGTACCGGGATTGAACATCACTTCCACCTCCGGTGCCACCGGTACTGGTACCAATATCACCATCCGGGGCTATTCTTCGATAACGGGATCAAACCAGCCTTTGTTTGTGGTAGATGGCGTCCCGTTCAACTCCTCTACCAATCAGCGGGGCGGTTTCACCTCTGGTGGACAGAATGCCTCCAGTCGCTTCCTGGATCTGGACCCCAACAGTATCGAGAGCATTAGCGTACTAAAAGGACTGGCGGCCACGGTTACTTATGGTGACCAGGGGAGAAATGGGGTAATTCTGGTAACCACTAAAAACGCAGGTAAAAAATCGAGCCAGGCCCAGGTTACCCTGACTCAATCGTTGTTTACCAATACCGCCCATCTTCCCAAATATCAAAATGATTATGTAGGTGGTTTCCAACAAAACTTAGGATATTTTTTCTCCAACTGGGGCCCCACCTTAGCTGAAGCCAAAGTTTATCCTTCCCAGAATACTAATCCGGGGCTTACCACCCACCCCTATGCTTTCTTAAGTAACACGGCGCTCCGCGCGGGACAAGCCGAATATGTAAAATCAGTCTCCCCTTATGCTATGCAGACGTTCCCGAATAACGTCAGTGATTTTTTCAGAACAGGTAATTTATCGAATACGAGCCTCAATGTCTCGGGGGGAACTGATAAAGTTGGATACAACATTTCTGCAGGCTTTAACAAAGAACAGGGATATATTCCAGAAAACGATTTACAGAAAATCAATATTGGCCTGGGCCTCAATGCCAACGTATCCAGTAGGCTCAAATTTAATACCAGCATCAATTTTGCCAATACCGATTTGCTTTCTCCTCCATTGAGCGGAGGTACAGGAAACAATGCGCTTGATTTTCCTTCAATCCTCGCCAATGTCATGTATACACCGAGACAGGTGGATCTGAATGGCTGGCCCTACGAGGACCCGGTATCCAAAGCTTCTGTTTATTTCAGGTCGGGGAATGATATCCCCAATCCGCATTGGGTATTGAGAAACTATTCCACTACGAACGTGATAAACCGGATCTTTACCTCGACGTCAATGACCTATAACCTGGCGGAAGGATTTGATTTGTTATACCGGGTCGGATTGGACACCTATCATGAAAAACAGGAAGCCCGTTTCAATAAAGGCGGAGTTCAGTTTGTAAATGGATTTTACGGTACCCGGGACCTGGAAAACACTATCTGGGACAATTCAGCCATCCTGTCCTATTCCAAGGAGCTCACCTCCAAGATCGAAGTAGCTGGTAAAATCGGAGGGAATATCCGTAATGATGTCTTTAAAGGAGTCAACGTAAGCAGCCAGAATCAATTGGCTTCCAATCTTTACAGACATAATAATTTTATTGATAATTCTTCCATTGACTTCCTGACCGAACAGACCCGGATGGGTGTTTTGGGCGAATTGTCTGTCGACTACGGAAATTTTTTCTTCGTCAACGTCGCAGCAAGGAACGACTGGACCTCCACGGTTGAAAAAGCCAACCGAAGGATTTTTTATCCCTCTGTCTCGGTTTCATTCATTCCCACTACGATGTTTGCAGGTCTGAAATCTCAATTCCTGAACTTCCTCAAAATCCGCGGAGGTTATGGGACTTCTGCCGGATTCCCCAACCCATATAATACGAGGAACATACTCGATCAAAATGCCCGGGCCTTCCTGACGCCTGGGGGAGCAGCCATACAGACCCACTCGATAAATAATGCCTTGGGTAATCCCAACCTGAAACCCGAATTGCACAAGGAATTCGAATTTGGACTGGAAGGCAAAATCATCAAAGAAAATGTGGACTTCGACCTCACCTTTTACAGGAGGAATACCAGTGACCTGATTACCAGTTCTCCGCTGGATGCATCGACAGGATATACTTCGACGACCATCAATATCGGAGCCATCCGCAACCAGGGAGTGGAATTCAGTATTTCCGGCTCGCCCATTTCCAGGAATAAATTTGTCTGGGATGTATCCGGAGTTTTCTCCAGAAACGTGACCGATGTGCTTGACCTTGGAGGAACCCTGCAGGAGGTGCAAATTTCCGGTTTTGGGGGCTCCCTGGGTAATTACGCCATTGTAGGTCAACCCTTTAATATTATCAAAGGATCTGGCAACAGGCGCAACGATGCCGGTCAATTGCTCATCGATGGGCAGGGTTATCCGATCGCTACAGCGACTCCGGTAATACTGGGCGATCCCAGCCCGGCTTTTATCAGTAGTTTGACCAATACCTTCTCCTTTGGAAACCTGAGTTTGGATTTCATGTTTTCCTACCGTCACGGAGGCGCTATGTATAGTGCTACTGCAGGCGCTTTAATGGGAAGGGGCCTGACTTTTGACACTGGCCTCGAAAACGGATATGACCGCGCACAAACTTTTATTTATCCCGGTGTAAAAGCCGATGGCACTCCTAATACTACCCAGGTGACCGCTTCCGATGTGGGCTTTAATACCAAATATTTCTTTACGGATGAAGGCAGGATGTACGATGGATCCACTATTCGTTTGCAGGAACTGACCCTGGCCTATTCCTTGCCGGCCAACCTGATGAGGAAACTGAAATTGAAAGGCGGTTCTATTGCCCTTACAGGAAACAATATATGGTACAAGGCGTTAAATATTCCGGAAGGTTTGAATTTCGATACCGACAACCTGGGCCTGGGAGTAGGCAATGGTTTTGGCTTTGAATTTCTTACCGGTCCGAGTTCCAGAAGATTGGGTGCAACCTTAAAACTCAATTTTTAATCACCTTCAAAAATTGAAAGAAATGAAAAAATTTATTAAACTATTCATACTGATTAACGGATTGTTGTTTCTGGCTGCTTGTGATCTGGATCTTTTGGACAATCCAAACGCGGTAACCTCACAAAACACCGATATAAATTATTTGTTGAACGCAATCGAACTAAATTTTCGTGGCCATTTCAATGGCTTCAGCGGAGAAGGCATGGCCCTGACCCGTATCCTGCACAAAGGTGGGGCAGTGAATTATGAAAACGGCGTGGGACCTAATAATTATTCCGGCGTATGGAACAATGCATATTCCAATCTTTTAATCGATATCAAAAACCTGATACCATTGGCCGAAGCAGGGGGCCTGCTTGTGCATGCTGGTATAGCAAAGACCATCAGGGCCAATGTCTTGATGGATTTGGTGGACTTTTTTGGCGACATTCCTTTGTCAGAAGCATTGGACCCGGAAAACTTTAATCCCAAGGCCGACGCTGGAAAGGATGTTTATCTCGCCGTTAAGGCTGATCTGGATGCCGCTATTGCCAATTTCGCTGCTACCTCCAAAGGGGGAGCCTCCTCTGACCTGATCTATGGAGGAAATGCCGACAGTTGGACACGGGTTGCCAATACGTTGAAATTAAAGGCTGCTTTGAATCTGAGATTGATAGATAAAAGTGGGTCTACGACAACTATCAACGGTCTGATCGCCGGGAATAAACTGATTAGCACTGCCGCTCAAAATTATGTCTTCAAGTTTGGATCCAATTTGACTAATCCCGATACCCGTCATCCCCGTTATGGATATTCCCCGACTGGTATTGGCGACTACATGTCCAATTCATATATGGGTGAGCTGTATAATGACAAGTCCAAACCCGATCCCAGGATCAGGTTTTATTTCTTCCGCCAAACTATTAAAAACACCATAGATGTCAACGAATTGAGGTGCATAAATAACAACAAGCCTGGCCATTTCGCCGCCGCAGATGCTTTTTGCCTCCCGACAATGGTTGGGTATTGGGGAAGGGATCATCTCAGCAACGAAGGTATTCCCCCGGATGGCTTGAGAAGAACAGGCTGGGGATTATATCCCGCAGGAGGTTTGTACGATGATGATGCAGGCAATACAGGAGCAGTTAATAAAACTGTATCGCTGGGTGCTGGAGCAGGCGGAGCAGGCATCCATCCTTACCTCATGCGTTCTTTCGTTGATTTTATGCTGGCTGAAGCTGCGCTGACTCTCGGGACCACCGGAGATCCGAAAGCACTGCTCAAGTCTGCTATTGAAAAATCCATGGCGGATGTCAGAGCTTTCGCTTTGTCGACCTCAGAGGCTTCAAGGATGACCGCTTTTGAAACTTCCAAAGGCCTTGTATGGGCCAACGAAGTAACCGACTATGTCAATGAAGTCATGGCTAGATATGATGCGGCAGCCACTATGAACGACAAATTGGCAGTGATTGCTATAGAATACTGGTTGTCCTTATGGGGTAGTGGGATTGAAGCATATAATTTGTACAGAAGAACAGGAAAGCCAAATCAACAACCGGCTCTGGATGCAAATCCAGGTCCCTTCGCTTCTTCCGTATATTATCCCACGGATTACATTTCCAGGAATAAAAATGCCAAACAAAAAGCAAGCCCGGCCGTTCACGTTTTTTGGGATACCAACCCCGCCGGTTTTGTAAAATAATTGGTCACACTAAAATTATTAACACGATGAAAAATTTAAAATATTTCTTTTTAGGATTAATTGCGTTCTCTCTGGTTTCCTGTGAAACCGATATCATCGACGTGGTGGATGAATTTACTTTTGAAAGCGGGGGTTATATGCGAACCGTTACCCCATTTCCCGTGGTCAATGCGACGTTCAGTGTCAGTAAAGCAAACCCCGGTGGCACCAAAATGGAACTTGTAGCAGAAGCTGTGACCAAGAATTTTGGCGCCTTGTTCGCAAATTATGATATGGTAATCAAATTTGTGGACAACTCCCCGGCAAATGGCAATAAATCCACAACGGATAAGACGCTGAAAAGTTATACCGCTTCACAGTTTACCAAAGATCCGGTCACTAGTTATCCTCGGGCCACCGTCACGGTTACCGGGGCAGAAGCGCTCACCGCGACAGGCCTCACCGTAACCGATGTCACCAAAGGCGATTTTTTTACTATCTCTGCCACTATGGTACTTACGGATGGAAAAAAATTCAATGCTGCCAATACTGGGTTAAATATAACCGGGGGGGCTTTCTACAGCTCGCCTTTTTCGTATCGCATCAATGTGGCGGATTAAATGAAATCTTATAAATAAAACGAGGGCGACCCATACAGGCCGCCCTTTTTTTAATTGAAGCTGGAGCTAATCCGTTCTGGATTGCGTTATAATATTAAAAAGGATGAAAAGAAGGTTGTATTTTTTATATTTCCTACTTAACCTTGCCTGCTGTCAATCTCTCAGCCTGTCTGCTCAGTCCATTCTCAGCGACCAA
>JAWXBI010000276.1:0-19048 GCA_034439915.1 Saprospiraceae bacterium
ATGACTTTACTTTTCCCACAGATCTCACTGATTTTCGCAGAAAACCATATGTTTTTTTCTGCGGCTTCTGCGCTGCTTTCTGCGGAAAATCATGACTTTACTTTTCCCACAGATCTCACTGATTTCCACAGAAAACCACATGCTTTTTTCTGCGAAATTCTGCGCTGCTTTCTGCGGGAAATCAGTTTTTTGGTAAAATAAAACTAGTAACGGAAATTTAAAATCAATTGCAACCTAAAAAGGTCATTGACCTTTCTGTGAATTGATTTTTCAATTTCTGTACAATTAAAATTTACCAACAATCCTAATTTTTTTTGGATAATTTAAGATAGGTCAGGAGTTGCTTATGGTGTACCTTTTGCAAAATTTCCACTGATTTTATTTCAAGGATGACTTTATCATTTACGAGCAAATCAATCCGGTAACCCGCATCCAATGGTATGCCCTCATACCGCACTGGCAATAACAATTGACATTTTGTTGCCAATCCCTGGTTTTGCAATTCATAATTCAATGCCGCTTCATAAGCAGACTCCAGCAATCCGGGGCCCAGGATTTGGTATACCTTGAAGATGGCTCCACGGATAAAATAAGCGATTTCATTTTCATGCATAGTGTGTAAAATTTAAAAAATGAATAAATATTTATTGGTTTCAATTGATCAACATATATTTTTTACCCGGTAGGGCTTTGATCACTCCTTTAAATTCAAGCTCCAATAACAGTCCTGCTATTTCACTGGGGGATTGTTTGATTTCCTGATACATCCGGTCAATACTCAGGTACTCCTGCTGTTTTAATAAAGTGATCACCAGCTGTTCACTTTCATTGAGTTCAACAAAAAGGCTTCGCTGTATCGTCTGCAGGGTAGATTTTTCCCAATTCATGGAAAGAGCGAGATCGTGGCCATTTTCAATGAGAGCTGCTTTGTGCCGCTTGATCAATTGATTACAACCTGCACTTTGGGAATCGGTAGTCCTTCCGGGAAAAGCAAATACGTCTTTATTATACAGATTGCCGTATTCTGCTGTAATCATGGAACCTCCCTCCTGGCCCGATTCTACCACCACTATAGCATCAGACATCCCCGCGACTACTTTATTCCGCATAGGGAAATTTTCCCTGTCCGGCCTGGTCCTGGTGATAAATTGGGTCATCAGCCCGCCTTTTTCAATCATCTTTTTGGAAACCGGCAAATGAGCCGAAGGATAGAGTTTGTCCAGTCCATTGCCCATCACCCCAATGGTGGGAATATCCATTTCAAGACACTTGCGGTGGGCGGTAATATCGACACCATAAGCTAATCCTGAAACCACGACGACCTGATATTCAAAGAGCTCCTCGATCAATTTTTCACAGAGCAATTTACCCCCCTCCGTAGGTGACCGTGTACCAATGATGGAAACTATCCGGTGATGGTCCAGGTCCGCTGCGCCTTTATAATAAAGCATGATCGGGCTGTCCTCATATGCTTTTAACCGGAAGGGATACCCTTTATCGATAAAAAATAGTGGTCTTACCTCATGCTTTTCAATGAAAACAAGTTCCTCTTCCGCTCGTTTAAAAATCTCTTTATGATGCAGGATGACCTGGACTGTTTTTTCTCCAATGCCGGGAATGGCAAGTAATTCTTTCTTCCGGGTTTTGAATATTTCCGCTACATCTCCTATATAGGCGACCAATTGTCTGGCCATTATAGGTCCTACCCCATCCAATAAGGACAGGGCTAGTTTCTCCAGCAGGTGTTTCATAGCTATAAATTTACACAGGAATACATTCCCCGTCTATAGGCGTCAAACTTATTGCACTAAATTGCTGCTGCCCTCTACCCGAATTGATCTGATTAATTTGACTCGACTTTGGGCTGAGTTTTGCGGGGAAGTTTTTCAGAACGCTGCGCGGTATGGTACACAAAAGAAGCTATAATGGTAGAAGCCTGTTTTAGGTCATCTGCAATCAAATGGTCCCAGGTATCCATGTTGGAATGATGAGTTTTACTGCTATAGGAAATCTCATCCTGGATAAACTGAAATCCAGGCACTCCAACTCCGTCAAAGGATAAATGATCAGTACCTCCTGTGTTTTGAAGGCTGAGCGTGGTTGCTCCCAGATCCTTAAAGGCATCCAGCCAGGACCTGAAACTGGGGGCCACCTGTTCATTTCCCTGAAGGTATATCCCCCTGATCTTGCCGGTGCCATTATCCAGGTTATAATAAGCTGAAATTTTACCTTGCTCAGGATGAATTTCACGGATCGTGTTGTTCGTATCTCTGGTTACCAGATGTTTATTTACATAAGCCCTTGAACCTAACAAACCTTGTTCCTCCCCAGTCCATAATGCAAGGCGGAGGGTCCTTCTGGGAGGGATTCCGGATTCTTTAATCGTTTCCAAAAGTATACGTGCTGCTTCAATCATTACAGACGACCCCGCGGCGTTGTCGGTAGCACCAGTTGCACTATGCCAGGAATCAAAGTGAGCACCAAACATCACAATCTCATCCTTCAAATCGGTGCCCGGTATTTCGGCTATGATATTGTATTCCATTCCAGATGGATTGGTATACGTGGTCTTAAGATCCAATGAAACTTTAACCGGAATTCCGGCATTTATTTGTCTAAAAATACGGTTGTATTGTTCTACAGAAACAGTTACCTGGGGAATTACAACTGCATTTTTATCCTGAACTCTTAAGCCTTGTTTTGCTCTTGCTCCGGATACGAATACGGTTCCCAAATCGCCTTTAAAGCTTCGGTCAAGAACGGCAAGTGGCTGTTCTTCATTAATTAACGCCCATATTTTAGTGGTAAAACTGCCTCCTCCGCCAAAGTTTTTGGGAAAATTACCTCTACCCATTTGATTGGGCTTGCCGGAATTGGCGAGTTCGAGTAATCGTTCAGCCTCGTATCTTTTTCCGGAGGGCTCAAACCATTCTTTTATTTCCCTCAAGGTATCCAACAATATAATCTTACCTCCTAATTTACCTTTATACTTCTCGAGTTCACCTTCTGTACTGGCATTGATATAAATCACTTCACCGGTTACCTGCCCGTTGGTGGAGCCGGTCCAGGCTTTGGGATAACCGATCATAGGATAATAGGTAGGGGCCAGATTATGCATTTCAAAATGATTGAGCTCCCAGCCACGTCCAAAGGGACCCCATTCTTCGGTATGTACATTTTGCATACCCATTTTTTTCAATTCGTCTGTCGCCCAGGCTACCGCTTTATCTGTCATGTCTGACCCGGTAAGCCGTGGACCATAGACATCCGTCAGATAGAAGGCATAGTCCATGACCTTACTTTGCTCGAGGCCTTGTTTGCGAATCAGTGTATTAATTTTTTCATCGGCTTTGTCCTGGGCATCCATACCCAATGAAATAGTTAAGAGGGCTGCGATTACAAGAAGTCTTTTCATTTGGTATCCTTTTTGGGATGAATAATAGGCCGAAAGATACAGATTATTAAAAAAGCAACCGGACATGCCTGGAGTACAAGGGGAAAATGGAGTTTTTCCTAAAACCGGAAATACCGATATTGCCAGGATATTTCAATTTATGTTTCGTCATCCGGGCCGCATCTTGATTTTTTCGATTGTACCCATCTTACAGCTATCCGGGCAGGTAAGGATGGATTTTAATATCCAGAGTGCCACGTGTACTAATAATGGATCGGTGATGATAATGGCAGCCGGGGGAACGGCCCCTTATAATTATGCGATTACAGGAAACACCTGTGGACTAAGTAACCGCTCCATTCAATCCAATCCAATATTCAACAATTTACAGCCTTGCACCTATACCTTTTGGGTAATGGATGCCAGCGGTCAATTCACGACTCTGGATGCTACAGTAGGTGGAAATTATATAGGACCATCCGCATCGGTTATGGTCGATGGGTGTGGATTCACGATTTTGGCAAAAAATGGAAGCCCTCCTCTCAAATATTCTTTTTCTACGGATGGAGGCCGAAACTACGGGCCACCATCAGGGCAAAATACATTCACCGGCTTGTCCAATGGCACTTATTATGTCAGGATTGAAGATACCTGCAACAGCACTTTTATTACCAGTGCCACTACAGCGTTAGACACCTTAGAATATAATTTTACCCGGGTCTACCGGTCGCAGCTTACTGATTCGATTTCACCTTTACCAGTTACTGGCGGCCATGGGCCATTTAGATTTTATATAATCAACGGCACCGATACCCTTCGCAGTGAAAACAATGTCTTTTCTATGAAGGATATTATAAAAACCTGTTCGACTCAGGTAGTGATTGAATCTGCCTGCGGGAAGTATATAAATCCATTTACGTACTCCGATGCCGAAATCGTCTGTTTGAATACCAGCCAGGGGACTGCCGAACTCAAGGTAAATTTAGGGGTGCCGCCCTTTACCTCCTATTATTATCCAACTTCCGCACCTTCCCTGACGTTCGCCGGATTAATGCTTTCAGGATTACAGGTCAACAGCGCGTATTACTCATTTACGGTCCAGGACCAATGTGGTCATAATAGCTTTGGTTCCTTTGAATCGTTATACCGGAATACAGATGACATCAGCTTCAAAACCTCAAATTCCTGCGCTCATTTTGAAAGTGTCCGATTGGAAATCAAACAAAATAATTATTATATTAAAAACAAATATAGTGTTGAATGTACCAGTTGTATCCCGGTACAGCGGTTCACTGGTATTGACAAAACAGTTACTGTAAAAAATTTAAATACGGGAAAAAAAACGTTTATCCTATCCGATAGTTGTGGTACCCGATGGACTTGCAATAGTGAATATTATATACCGGTAATCGAACGATGTGATTCAATCCGGGTTTTATTGATCAATTCTTTTGCCTGTGACAACAAATTTTCCGGTCCAAGTTATTCAGGAGATACCCTGCCGGTGGAAATGTATTACCTGAAGGATGAAACAGGTGCGATTTTAGATAGCAGCAGTCAGGGTATTTTTACCGGTTTGATCAATGGAACCTATACGATACAAGCCAGATCAGCAGGGTGTGACTTGATTGAAACTACCTATCAACGCAATGTAGTGGTGCGAGCACCGGAATTCAGGACCGGCTTGTCCAAAAACAATGAAAATTGCGAAACGAAATATTTTATTAACATTGATTACCAGGATTACCCCTATTCTCTGACAGATAGCTCAGGAGTTCAGCTCAACTTTACGGTAAGCACCAATACTCCATTTGGGGTTAATTTTAATAATATCACCCCGGGAAAGTATATATTGAAGTCATTGCTTACATGTTGGGAACAGGAAATCCTTTTTCCCGAAATCAATCCCAGGTTAACCATTGAAAACATCACCGTTTGCCCTGCTGGCGGGAGTATTACAATCCGCGGAGGCAAGTCATTTACACAATGGCAGGATTTTTATGAATCACTCGGTTTAAATTTAAATTACCGATCGCAGGAAGCCGATTGGTATAGTTTGAATACCAGGCAATCGAGATTTAATTCCGACACGGCCACGCATACTTTTTATAACATTGAACCCGGTACATGGTATACCGTTTATCTCCATTCTTTCGCTTCTTTAAATTATAGCAATCAACTTAATAACTGCCCGGTGGACTCAATTACTATTTTGACACCTCCCTACATGCCGCCAGCGCTGGTAGCTGATCTTATAACCGAATGCGATGGAGCCCGTTCAGCTTTATTTACCTTAAAAATAAAAAATGGTTCCAGCCCTTTTCAAATAGCGGAAATTAATTGTAATAACCAGGCGAATACTGGAAATAATTACACTTCAATTGATAGCCTGGTGGAGATTTATAGCTTGGATTACGCGCCTGGTGCACACTGTTTTAAGGTTACTGATGTCTGCCAGAATTCAGCCCAGTCCGAAGCGGGCTTTTCTGAACAACTGCTTCAGATCCAAAGTCAGAAAAATTGTGATTCCACTTCTACTTTTTATTATTCAAACATTGCCGGCGCAAACTACTCCTGGTCTGTTAATGACAACCATCATCCGGTTGATTCTTCAAGGATTCGCATTATAGATCCGAGGCCGGGTGAGGAAATAAAAATGCAATTGAGGTATAAAGGTTGTACAGTTGAAAAATTATTAATCATACAAAACAACACCCTGGCAAAAATGGGTGTCCGGATTGAATCCAATAAAGCACTCGATCTCTGTGCTGGAGATTCTGTTCTTTTGAACGCCGTAATCACCGGAGGAATAGAACCAGTGACCTATAGCTGGACAAATGGTGCTGTAACTCCTCAGACCTGGATAAAAAATTCAGGCCTTCAAACCCTGACGGTCAGGAACGGAATAGGTTGTCAGGATTCTATGCAGGTCAATATCCGGATCGGACTCCCCTTACAATTATCCTATACCCAAAACGATGTCTTGTGTTTCGGTGACAGCACAGGAAAAATAAAAATAAGTCCCCGGGGAGGAATTGAACCCTATTTTATGTCGTGGTCAGATGGAACCGACCGGGATAGTATAACAAAACTTATTGCTGGTAGTTATCAGTTTTCGTTGACGGATTTTGCCGGATGTGCCCTATCTACTGAATTTAATGTGACCCAAAATAACCCGGTAATTCTTCAGGGCATTATTGGAACCGCAACCTGCGGAGTATCTTTAGATGGCTCCATTCGGGTCACTGCTGACGGCGGGGTTACGCCATATCAATATCAATGGAATTTCGGTGAAACAACAAATCAGTTGACCAGGCTCAACCCGGGAGTTTATCAAATAACCGCCACGGATCGTTTTTTTTGCCAGGGTGTAGCGCGCTTCGTAGTCAATCCCGGGCCTCAGATTTTTAGTCAAAGGATAGATACCATCTGCGCGGGTTTCCATTTGAGGGTCGGCAATTCAATTTATACAGTGAGTGGCAATTACCAGGATACTCTGAAGACCTATAAGGGGTGTGATAGTATAGTTTTGACTGCATTGACTGTAAACCCTCCTTTGCAGTTTTCACTTTCCGCAGTTTCGCCGGGATGCTTTGGTCAAAATAATGGCATCATTACCATTTCCGGTCTGAATAGTAAGTCTCCATATAGTTTAAGCCTCAACGGGCAAAACGTTTCAGGATTGACGACAGATCAATTGGCAGCCGGAAATTATATTGCAAAAGTAACTGATGGTTATGGCTGTTTTACCGAAAAAGGAACAGCTTTGAGCAATCCTAAACGAATAGAGCTGGAAGCCGGCAGGGATAGTTTGATTAAAATTGGTGACTCTGTTTTATTTCAGGCCATATCAAATCTGAACCCTAACGAAATCAAAAATATTCGCTGGAATTCCGATCAGGGGTTGATCTGCGATCATTGCACCACCGCACTATTGAAACCAAGAAAAGACCAAACTATCGTAGTTACGCTGGAAAATAATTCCGGCTGCAAAATTACAGATCAATTTACCTTAAAGGTTGATAACGATTTTAAGGTTTTTGCACCCAATGTATTATATGTCAATAGCTTAACCGGAAATGATCAAAATTCAAGATTTACCTTATTCAGTGACCAGCAGGTAGCTGAAATCGAATACCTGCGTATTTTTAATCGGTTCGGTGCCGTCGTATTTGAAACCAAAAACATCCAGCCGGGTGATTTGACCGCTGGATGGGATGGCTTGGTCAACAATCAACCTGCTGAATCCGGTGTTTACGTTTTTCTTGCCAGAATACGGTTTGCCGACGAAAGTGTGCAAACCAAAAGTGGTGATATAACGGTGATCCGATAAGATCAATTGAATTTTCAAATCCTGACCCAAAACAGGTAATCCCGATCCGTTTGTACCAAAGTCCTGCCGTAATTTTTACTTTTACTTATGCGCACGCCGGCATCATTTGATCCATGGACAGTCCTTTTCCTCTTTTCTGCTCTTCAGGGATTGGGATTTTCATTCTTTCTGTATTTCAGTGGGAACCTCCAAAGCCGTAAACAAAAAATATACCTTACCCTACTGATCACGTTGTTTTGCCTGATGATCATGGAATATGTACTGTGGTGGACAGGGTTTCTGGTCTATGCTCCCAACCTGATGAATTTGACAGGGGTATGCAATGCTTTATTCGGGCCTATTTTATTTTTTTATTTCCTTTCTATTTTCAGGAATTACGGATTTCAATGGAGACAGGACTGGCCCCATTTGATATTTGCACTGGTATACTTAGTGGGACACCTGGGGTTTTATTTTCTTTCCGCTGAAACTAAAATTCAGTATATGACTGAAGTCCTTAAGCCACCGGCTGGCATCCCCTGGCCCTGGCTCAACCTGCTCCAATCCAGCTTGTATATCGTTGTTTGTTTTTACGAATACAGACATGAGGCAGAAAATACCAAAGAAGCCAAAAAATGGTTCAAACTCATCCTGGTCCTGTTTTCGGGATACGTCCTGTCCGTAATGGCCTATTATGTCCTTGTCCGACTACCCTGGTTTAATCCTTCCTGGGATTATTTTATCTCAGCGATGATGATGTGTTTTATCTATGCCGTGGCTATTTATGGGTATTTTCACGAAAAGGTCTTTAACGGATTTCAGATAACTGAAAACGCTCAAAAATCAAAATATCAAAATTCAGGTCTGTCAGGACAATACGGTCATCAATTGTTATTAAGAATGAATACATTGATGGACACTGAAAAAATATATCTCGACGATGAAATAAGTTTGGATAAACTGGCATCCCTTTTGGGTGTTTCCAGGCACCCATTATCCCAGGTTCTGAACGAGCAGGCCGGGATGAACTTTTTTGAATACATTAATTCCCGCAGAATCGAAGAAGCCAAACATATTCTTGCCAGCAGCTCTAAAAGAGAGTTAAATATAATTGAAATAGCATACCGGGTGGGTTATACCAATAAAGTGACTTTTAATAACACGTTTAAAAAATATACCGGCATGACTCCTTCTGAATTCCGGGCTTCGTCAGAATCTGGCCGGATAGTCAGATTGGGTAATCCATAATAGCTGATAATAGGGTTAAGAATCCCGGAAAAAAGTAATGCTCGCTCGGATAACACCTCGCCCGACATACCCCGCATTATTTTTCAGGCACAAATAAAATCTTTTTTATGAAATATTTATGGATTGTTTTTTCGCTGGTTTATAGCATAGGGTCGACCGGTCAAAGTCAGTCGACTGCTGCCGCGAGCCTGACCCCACCGGAGGCTGATACCTTTTTTATGAATCAGCGTTGGGCCGAGGCAATTCCCCTTTATGAACGAGCTGTTTTATCAGGTTATACTGCACCGGTAAATTATTTCAGACTGGGATACGCCCGTCAAAAAACAGGAAACTATACGACGGCAAAAAATGACTACCAAGCTGTTTTATCAAACAATCCACCCAGTCCACTGCTTCGTATGACCCTGGTTAACCTCGCTAAAGTATCTGCCCTCTCTGGGCAAATAGACAGTTGTAAAGTTTACCTCCGGATGGCTATGGACCAAGGGTACACCAATTTACAGGATCTGGAACAAAGCTCCGAGTTTAGCCTGCTCAGGGCCGACAAACAATTCCCGGAGATCCATGACAGCTTATCCTTCAGGGCCTATCCCTGTAAACAACTGGCAGAGGCCAGGTGGTTTGACTTTTGGGTTGGTGATTGGGAAGTTTATGTCACAGGCACCAACAATCTGGCCGGTCACAGCAAGATTGAAAAAATAGCCGGGGATTGTGCTATCCTGGAAAACTGGACCAGCACAGCAGGAAATTTTAATGGAAAATCCATCAATTTTTTTAATTCACAGACCTTAAAATGGGAACAACATTGGATTGGAAGCGCTGGCGGATATCAAAAATTCGAACACGGGGAATATAAAGAAAGCGCCATGCACTTCAGTTTTACCAGAACCAATACGAATGGGACTGAAACTAAAGGTCGGTTTACTTTTTTTAACCAGGGCCCAGATCAGGTAAGACAGTTTTCTGAGTCTTCCACTGATCAGGGTAAGACCTGGACCGTTGATTATGATTTTACGTACAACAGGAAATCAGGTGAATAAACAAACCGGACTATCCCGGCGAATAAATAAAATAGTATCAGTAGAGTGCAATACGCACACTGGCACCCGTTTCATACAATAAGGGCTGGATTCCCGGGGTGCCAGTTTATAATTTCATTAATATCTTTCTTAAGGGTTTAAAGGCTTTTATTAACTTTAAAGGTTTCAAAATCCATTATATGTTATTTGTTTATTTCTATTCTGTTTTAAGTGGAATTTTCCTGAATTTTTTTAGTCCCATTTCCGCGCCGCCGTTGCGGACCCTGAATTTTGAGGTTGGATTGGGTTCAACGATAAACCAAAACAATCTTCAGGGCAGGTTATTGTTAATTTTATCGAAGGATACTATTGGGGAACCCCGTTTTCAGGTCAATGATGGATTACGCTCCCAGCAAATCTTTGGACTTGATGTCAATCACTGGCAACAACCCAATAAAATAAAATTAAACGAAGCGATAGTAGGATATCCCCTGGCATCCTTAAAGGACGTGCCACCCGGCACTTATCGTGCTCAGGCTGTTTTACATGTTTACGAGACCGTCCAACTTCAAACTGGTCAAACTATAAAGGTACCCATGGATCGTGGTGAAGGCCAACATTGGAACCAGGCGCCTGGAAATCTGTACTCTATCCCGGTGAAAATTGATATTAAAAATTCAGGTACTCAACTCTTCAAAATTAATTTAAACCAAACCATTCCACCGATCGAACAACCGGCGGATACCAAATACATTAAACACATCAAAATACAATCCAAGCTGCTTTCTGCTTTTTGGGGCAGGCCAATGTTTTTGGGGGCACACGTATTATTACCGGAAGGTTTTGACCAGCATCCCGAAGCCAGATATCCCCTGGCCATTTTCCATGGGCATTTTCCGGATGATTTTGGTGGATTCAGGACTCACCCTCCCGATTCGACTTTAAAACCGGATTACAATGAGCGATTTAATTTAAAGGGTTACAACATCATCCAGCAGCAGGAAGCTTATGACTTTTATAAAATCTGGACGGGTCCCGGATTTCCCAGGGTCCTGGCGATTGAAATCCAGCACCCTACTCCTTATTACGATGACAGTTATGCGGTGAACAGCGCTAGTCAGGGGCCTTGGGGAGATGCCATAACTTATGAATTGATCCCCTATATTGAAAAAAAATTCCAGGGTATTGGTGAAGGTTGGGCAAGGTTTACTTATGGAGGTTCGACCGGGGGTTGGGAAGCCCTGGCAGTCCAGGTATTTTATCCCGATCAATACAATGGTTGTTATGCAGCCTGTCCTGATCCCATTGATTTCAGAGCTTATTGCCTGATCAATCTGTACGAAGATCCTAATGCCTATTATTACGAAGGAAATTTTAAGAACATGCTTCGACCGGGTACACGAAATTACCTCGGTCAATTAGGCACCACCGTGCGGGATATGAATATGCGGGAGCTGGTACTGGGCACCCACAGCCGCAGTGGGGAGCAATGGGATATTTGGGAGGCCACTTATTCTCCTCAGGCTAAAGATGGTTATCCGGAACACCTATTTGACAAACAAACAGGAGTGATCAATAAAAAAGTGGCTGAATACTGGAAAGAGAATTATGATTTATCCTATATTTTGAAGAGGGATTGGAAAAAATATGGTCATCAATGGAAGGGTCGAATTCACCTGTATTGTGGAGATATGGACAATTATTACCTCAACAATGCCGTCTACCTGACCGAAGAATTTCTGAAGACCACCACCGAACCATATTATGATGGTGAAGTAGAATATGGCGACCGGGCCGAACATTGCTGGAACGGAGATCAAACCCAACCCAATGCAATTTCCAGACTCAGGTATCACCGTTATTTTATACCCAAATGGACCGCTGAAGTTCAACAGCGTGCACCTCTAAACGCTGACCTTAAATCCTGGCGCTATTAATTAATTTTTTTTTAAAATTTTTTAATGTTTTATATTGATATTCAAATCGATACATATAATAATATTGCAATATGTCTAGTAATTACTCATATTATAATAATATTTAATATGTGGCATGGTTCTTGTTTTTTGATTCCTGTTCGTAAAGTCAAATTACATGAATCTTCAATTACCATATACCAATGCGCTTATCTATTATTTATTTCTGTTCCTTGTTACTTTATCAGACCAGAAGGACCCTGCTCATCTCGAACGCTTCAGGCAATTAGAAGCAATTAGTCTGAGTTGTCCGGTGAATACAATTGCCATGTGCCCGGAAGAAGAACCAGCACCATACCCTTCTTTGGTTGCATTTCTGGCAGCAGGTGGTAATGTAAATTCATCTTGTGGTATTGACAGTGCAAGCTTTACACTTTCCAGACAGAAATTAATCACCACATTTTGTCCTAAAACCATCCAACGCACCTATTCCATTGTCGACATCTGTGGAGACACAGCCAGATGTATTCAGGAAATATTAATAGATGACAACACCACCCCATCGATCGTATGTCCTTCAAAAATTCTGCATTGTGGCGAAGTCCTGCCCACGAGATATTTTAGTTGGTCAGAATTCTATCGGAGTTTACTCCTTCAAGGTGGAAATATTACAGACAATTGTTCAATAGATACGAGTACCTGGCAATATATCGGCGAGGAAACCCTACTGAATCAAAATTGCCTTTTCACCATTGAACGAAGTTATTCTATTCGGGATTCTTGCAGAAACCTGGCATTGTGCATCCATAGTTTTATATTCGTTGATAATACGGCTCCGACATTTACTCCGGCGAGGGATACTCAACTGTATATTGGAGTTGATTGTATGATCGATACGTCGGTCAACAATCTGGGACCCATTGCCAATCTGATGGATGATTGTAATATGCTGACTTACTCCAATCGGGATGTCGTTAAAAAAGTTTGCACAGCGTTTGATACCATATTCCGAATTTGGACCGTGAAAGACCAATGCAACAATACGGCTATTGATACACAATTTATTTATGTAAAAGATACCAGCAAGCCATTGATCACCGGCCCTCCTGGTCAAACTTATCTGTGTTTATCGGATGTGCCACCACCGGATACCGCTGCCATTATGGCAATGGACAATTGTTCAGAAGCCCCGTTGAAGAAATTTGTCAGAGATTCTACCTCAGATAGCCTTTGCCTGAATAATAAAATCTTGCACCGAATCTATACTGCTACGGATCTATGCGGTAATACCGCCCGATTTATTCAAACCTTACGCATTAAGGATTCAATCCCTCCTGTAATAAATTGTCCTGCTGCAATCTCCGTGGAATGTAACACCAGTGTGCCGGAACCCGACGTTTCATCCATTAGCGCCACAGACCGGTGTGATGGTTCACTGAACGCCATTTTTGTCAAAGATTCTATTACCAATCAACAATGTGTCAATCAGAAAATAATATATCGGATTTATTCTGCTGCGGATGCGTGTAATAATCTATCGTTCTGTATACAGATCATAACCGTAAGCGACACGACGCCACCCAGCCTGATCTGTCCGCCCGATACGCTGGTGGACTGCCTGGCTTCATTGCCTCCTGTCAATCCTGACCGGCTGATCGTTTCGGATAATTGCAGCGGTACAGCTTCAGTATCTTTTGTAAAAGATTCCATCATCAATGACATCTGTGAAAATCAAAAAACGATATTGCGTATCTACCAGGCAATGGACAGTTGTCAAAATATAAAAAAATGCATCCAGACTATCGTCATTAATGATCACGAGGCCCCGATATTGACCTGCCCCGGAGATACCATGGTGGAATGTATGAGTGAAATACCCAGCCCCAATCCTCTATCGGTGACGGCTGTCGACAATTGTGGTAGCACTCCCCTTGTGGAACATTTAAAAGACTCGGTTGTCCAAGAACAATGTGTAAATAAAAAATTAATCTACCGCGTGTACCTGGCTACTGATGAATGTCTGAATTTAGGCCGGTGTGTCCAACTCATCATTGTCAATGATGATGAAGCTCCAACCTTGAGTGGTCCAACCAATACAGATACCCTGACCTGTGGCGATGAATTCTCTACTATTATTCCAATAGCGACTGACAATTGCGATGGGGTTGTGCCGGTCACCAGTGTGAGATCCACGCTGGATAGCTTGTGCCCGGGAAACTACAAGATTGTCTATACGTTTACAGCCAAGGACACGTGTAACAATAGTGTATTCAGGTCAGATACGATTACGTTCATTGATATTACCCCACCATCCATCACCTGCCCACCCGACTTTAATGAGTGTTATTTTCCTCCATTCAATAATTTAGATTCATTTTTCGTCCATGGTGGATCCATTTCGGATTTATGTGGCATTGATTCCAGCAGTTTTAATTTAGCAAAAGAGACTTTTAAACAAGAGTTGGATTATCTCGTTATAACGAGAAAGTATGCCATTTCGGATAACTGCGGTAATTCCGATACTTGTGAACACAGATTATTGATCGATTTGGATTGTGGGGGCCTACAGGCATTGGGTGACCTGGCATTAATAAAAACCATCAACTCACCAAATGACCCTTTCATGGTTAAACCCGGCGGAGTGGTACCCATCTGCCTTACGATATATAATCAAGGGTTTATTGCAGCCGACAGTATCACCGTGGTTGACTACTTTCCAGCTCCCGGATCACAAATTCTGACCCCTGGTTGGGTAGATCAGGGAAACGGAACGGCAACCATTCTATTATGTCAGGCGAATGGCGGGCTACCTCCCGGAGGCCTGGCCATTGAAGACAGTGTCAAAATCTGTTTTGACTTGAAACTAAGCGAACAATTAAAATTAAGTGTGGCCATAAATAACGCTGAAATCAGTGGTGCGAGCGATACCAATGGCAATAAACTCATGGATATTGACAGCAACCTGGATTCCGATCCTCATAATGATACAGGTGGTCAACCCAACACCGGGGATGATAACAATATCTTTGGTGACAGCAGGTTGTTTGAGGATGAAGACGACCACGACCCGGCAATATTTTATTTGTGTCGGCCCCTGACTTGTATCAATAATACCAATGCATCAGTGGAATCGGGCCCGGGCTGCAGTCATTGTTTTAAAGCCAGTGAATTGATCACCGGCCCGCTATTACCGGATGAATTTTATACGGTTACCCTTTACGATTCTTATGGAAAAAAATTGCCCTCCAATTGTGCAGGAAGGGAATATCTGGGGCAGAAACTGATTTTCAGTGTTTCTGTGGCGTCGTGTTCTTCAAATTCCTGCTGGGGCACCGTGACGCTGGAAGATAAGAGTCCACCTCCCCTCGATTGTACCAGCGATACCATTTATTGTTTTCAATTAAATACCTTACCATCCATGCAAATCGTGCAGGACAATTGTAGTGGTCCTGCCAAAGTAAGTATTATTAAAGAAGTATGGCAGGACTTAGGTTGTCAGAAAGGTGAAATTCAGGGAATATTTACCCGAACATTAAGCGTAAAAGATGTATGGAACAATACTAAAACGTGTGATAAAACCTATTTTATACAACGCATCGATTTAGCCCGGGTAATTTGTCCTGCCGATATAACCTTTGAGTGCACGGTAAACCCTGATCTCCTCAACCCTCTTTCCAGCGGGGCTCCCACCATCGATGGTTACCCACTTTGGCCTTCCAACGTAGCCTGTAAACTGTTTGTAATTTATAAAGACCAACGGACTGAGTTGTGCGGGCCCGGGTATAAAATAGTCAGGACCTGGATTATCGGTGATCATTGCACAGGTCAGGAAGTCAAATGCACCCAGTTGATCAAAGTGGAAGACCGCAGTGCCCCGGTAGTACAAAACCTGGAAAGGAACATCAGCCTGAAAGCAGATCCACACGACTGCTATGCCTTTTTCGATTTAGCTCCTGCACAGTTCACCGATTGCAGCGATGTAACTCAATCCTATTTGTTTATTTATAATGATCCGGAAGAAACCAACCGATCTACTCCCCTTTCCGGAAAATTACCTGCACGGATCAGGATACCGGTTGGAGAAAATTATAAGATTTACATTCACTTAGCAGATGAATGCAACCATTTTACAACAGATTCCATTTATGTGTCCGTACACGATGAGACTCCCCCTAATCCCGTATGTCATGAAACTACACAACTGACCCTGGACCCCGATTCTTGCTGGAGCCGGATCATTGCCAAAGACCTGGATAATGGTAGTTTTGATAATTGTTGTACCAACCTGCATTTCGCCGTAGCTTTTAGTTCGACAATTGAAGCCGCCAAAGCAGATTTTCTTAAAACATTGCAAGACGAATGTGGCGCAAAAGAATACTGGAATCACAAATCCTGGTACGATGAATACATCGAAGACTGGATCAATTGTTATGTATTTAAAGACAGCCTGGATATCAATGAATGCGGGACACAACAAGTAGTATTAAGGGTCTATGAAGCCTGTGATTTACCCCAATACGACCCCCATGTATTCCCTTGCAGCCCGCATGCCTGGTTTTGTTACAACACCTCCTGGCGTTATAGAGTGTTGTTTAATAAATCGTTTAACAGCAGCAGCGGATCCAAAGAATGTAATATCCCGGGACCCTGGCAATGTAAATCGAAACTGATCAATACGTTTAACGCCCTGGACGTGTATAATATCGCCTATTATCAGACCTTGGATTTACCTCAAAGCTGTGACCGATTATTGGGAAATATGATCCCACCCGATGATTGCCCTAAAAAACTGTACAATGATTGTATGATTCAATTGCTAGCTGACGACAAACAAAAGCCGACTTGCGACTCGCTGGAAGATCTAATTATTTATTGCGATGGTGCAATGGGAATTGATGTCGAATGGGCTTGGGCGATTTGTGACCCTCAGGGAGATGAATACACGGTCTGGCCACAGGCAATAAAACGATCTGGTGATTCTACACAATATGGATATTATGGTGGTAGTGTAATACCAAGTCATGACGACCACCAGACCCCAACGGAGGGGTGCGGTTATGACAAAATAAATAATTGGCAACCGGTATACTGCAGAGCCTGGCTTGAATTGGATCGTTTTGATAATATCCAAAAAATAAACCCCGCCGAGTTATTTTACAAACCGCTCATTGTTGATAAAAACCATACCCGTCGCGTTCTGCAGTCTACTGAGTTTTTGGTTTTGGACAATTGTCTTATAGATTCGGTGACCTTTAAGGATCAGGGTTCTGTAAACAACTGTGGTATCGGATGGCTTGAACGGACCTGGACCATCAAGGACAAATGCGGGAACCAATCCACATGTAGTCAAAAAATACTGATAAAACACCGAAGTGATTTTGAAGTCCTTTTTCCGGAGGACATAGAAGTGGTTTGTACTGACCCCGAAGCCCTGCATCCTGACCAGGCTGGAAAACCGGTCGTGGCTGATGACGACTGCGAATTAATAGGTATCCATTATCAGGATGATACATTTAATCTCGTTGAAAATGCCTGTTTTAAAATTCTGCGGACATGGACTTTACTAAATACTTGCAGTTATGATGCCCTCCATCCTCAGCATGGGCTTAAAAACCCTGAAATCATAGTGGATGACCGGCTCAGGGCCAATCAGACTGACCGGTATTGTTTGTTCAGGCACATAAAAGATAATGGAGATGGTATCCTGAAGTACACCCAGGTGATCAAGGTGTATGACGACGTAGCGCCGTTTGTCCGATGTATAGACACACTGATTTGTTTTACCGGAGAAGGATGTGATATTCCGGTCCATATACCGATTCAGGGCGGAGACAATTGTGCTTCCAATTTACGGTATGACCTGGCCTTTGATAATGATCAGGACGGTCAATTTGATGATGGCATCAGGAATCAGGTCACCCATATTGCCGGCCCATTTAAACCCGGGATTTACTTCATTCGTATTACTGCTCAGGATCATTGTGGAAATACGACGATCTGTATAAGCAAGTTAAATATCAGGGATTGTAAAGCCCCGACACCTTATTGCCTGAATGGTGTTGCCACCGTGATTATGCCCACTTCGGGAAACATTGAACTTTGGGCATCGGATTTTAACCGGGGAAGTACCGACAATTGCAGTACAGCAGATAAATTAACCTTCAGTTTTGATGCAGCAGGAAACGTTCCGTCCAAAACCTTTACCTGCCAGGACATACCAAACGGGCAATCAGCTACGCTTCCTTTAGATATCTGGGTCATGGATGAAGGAGGCAACAGCGATGTTTGCAAGACTTATGTGCTCTTGCAGGACAATTCAGGTACACCTGGCCAGCCTGCCGGGGTATGCGCAGACACCAACACCTTATTAAATTATATCCTTATAAACGGAAATATTGTAACAGAAGAAAAAGAGGCAGTTGAGTTGGTTCAGGTTGAGCTCAAATCAGATGGGCAAGGCTACCCTATTCAGATTACCGGTTCAGATGGTAGTTATACGTATCCGGGAATACCCCGCAAAGGTAACATCCAGGTAACTCCTCACCGCAATGACCATCCAATGAATGGGGTCAGTACACTGGACCTGTTATTGATTGAAAAGCATATAAAAGGGGAACGTGCTTTAAGCAGCCCCTATAAAATGATTGCAGCGGATGCAGACCACAACGGGGATATCAATGTGATCGATTTGATAGAATTAAGGAAACTCATACTCGGGATTTATGATAGTTTACCTCATAGCGAGAGTTGGAGGTTTATACCAGGATCGTATAAATTTAACGACCCTGATCATCCTTTTGATTATCCCGTTAATACGGTTGTTTCTGAAATCAATCAGGATACCCGACTGGATTTTACGGGGATAAAAGTGGGTGATGTAAACTTTTCTGCCCAACCGCACTCCCTGACAGGTCCGGAAATGCGCGGATCCAATACCGGATTGATCTTTACGGTCATGGATCAATATGTTCAAAAAGGTCAATGGGTAAATATCGGGTTCACTTCCCCCAATTTCAGAGGGATCACGGGGTTCCAGGGTACCTTACATTTTGAAGGATTGTCCTTTTTCGAATTGGAGGCAAAGCAGTTAACATTTACACCTGAAAATATAGGTTTGCGCTGGGTCAATGAAAGTGAAATCACTTTTAGCTGGCAGCAG
>JAWXBI010000277.1:0-6977 GCA_034439915.1 Saprospiraceae bacterium
AGGTATTCGGAGTAATTGGCAAAACCCTCATTCAGGGTAAGATTGGACCAGGATTCACAGGTGACATAATTGCCAAACCAATGATGAAACATCTCGTGCGCAACGATGTTATCATTGGCATCATCGATGAGTTCCCGGTGTGTTTTTTGAATAAAATCACCAAAGACTACCGCCGTAGTATTTTCCATGGCACCACTCACATATTTACGGACGATGATCTGACTAAATTTTTTCCAGGGATATTTTATACCCAGCTTTTCACTGAAAAAACTAAGCATTTCAGGTGTGTGGTTATAAATTTCTTTAGCGTAAGCAGCATAGGGTTTGTCGACATAATATTCAAGGGGGATCTCTTTCCAGGTTTCTGTGACTCTGGCAAAAGGCCCGACAGCAATCATATATAAATAGGGGGCTATAGGCTGGTCCATCAGCCAGGTATCTGTTCGGGTCTGATTGGTTGCATTTTTCGATGTACGCACCATCAGCCCGTTCGAAAGGGTGAGCATACTATCGGGTACCGTAAGGGTAATCTCCCCTGTACATCGTACATTTGGTTTATCAATGGTCGGGAACCATCGACTGTTGTTTTCAGTTTCACCTTGCGACCAGATTTGGCTGGGTAAATTGGGATCGGTATTGCGGGGATCAATAAAATATAATCCATCATCATCCGTAATGGCGGCACTGCCCCCGGTCGTGTTGTTGGATGGATTGGCCCGGTAATCGATGGTGAGCTCTAAGGTGTCATGGCGTGTATACTTTTTCGTCAGGAAGATTTTTAATTTATTTCCATCGTACTGGTGCTTAAGTTCTCCGGGCTGGCCAGTGTATGCGATAGAATTTATATCAAATCCTTTGGCGTCTAACTCCAGGGAATCAATAGTATAAAACAGTGGTTTTAATTTTAACCTGGCAATGCCGGCTACCTGTTCGTTTTGCCAGTCAAATTTCAATTGCAGATTAAAATGTAATAAATCCCATCTCCGGGTATAAGTAGGTTGATATGGTAAAGATTCTTCTTCCATGCCGGTGAATTCTTCTTCTGGACTGACCACCATGGTATCCAATTGACGGAATTCAGTCAATTCCATCAGGGAGTCCGCCTCGGCAGGTTGGATTGGCGATTTGGCCGTTGCCTTCACACCAGAACACGCCTGGACCAACAGGGTAGTAAGAATCAGGAATACCAGATATTTCATAAAGATCAGATTCGAGGAAATGAATTAAAAAGTTTAAGTCAGGGAGTCCCTGGACGAATAAAACCAGGCCATACCACAGCCTGAAAATATTAATCCGGTAACAACAATGGGTGGTAAAAACGTAAATGTGATCATCACTGCAAATAGAACGCCGAAAACCACCATTTCAATGAATAATAAGCCCCTGAAAAGGGAAGAGTCCAGTTTTTTTCTCAGAAAGTATAGATTGATCCAGCCTCCCAGAACACAAATTAAGGGAAAACAGGCACTTAATCCGGTGAATAAATCATAGGTACTGCGTGAAAAACCTGCTCCCAGATCCTGTTTGTAATTAGTAAAAAGGTCAATGAGTTGTTTTTCCGTTTCATTAGTAGCCGCAGGTTTTCCCAGAAAACTCAGGGAATGTAAAAAAGCGGCTAAAAACTGAAAAGTAATCAGTGCAAACAAGGACTTTCTAAGCATAATACGATGTTGTTGCTAGGTACAAAGCAGGTGGTAGAAGGTTACAAAGCACCTTTGTTATTTCAATACTTTGACAAACATATTTCTCCACCGTACTTTAATCCCACCCCCATCGTGGATCTGCAAGGCCAGTTGGCCGGTACGACTCCCGATCATATCATCCTTAAGGGTTATCATTTTGTGACCGTTGAGCCAGGTGGTGACCTTATTGTTTTTGACCAGGATACGCATGGTGTTCCAGTCATCGGCTTTCAGGTACTTTGTATCCTTTCCCCCCGTAGGCTTAATCAGCCAGCCTCTTTTATATGATTCGTAAATGCCCCCGGTGCTGTGCCCGGCTGGGGCTACTTCCGCCTGCCACCCAGTGACCCGTGTACCTTCGAAAGAGGAATGAAAAAAAACACCACTATTGCCATCTGCTTCCTGTTTAAACTCCAGTCTGAGGTCAAAATTTTTGAATGATTCTTGCGTAGCCAGATATCCATAACCTTTGTCGGGTCCGCTGGCACAAACCAATTCCCCGTTTTCAACATACCATTTTTCGGTACCGACCACGGTCCAGCCGTCCAGGTTTTTGGTATTAAAAAGTTGTTTTAAAGGCTGGGCTTCAGCGCATATTAAACCGCATACGCTCAGTAAGACACTAAAAATTAATTTCATTATAAGAACATTTTAAAATATAAATTATTGAGGAAATGCATTCCGTATATCATTGAGTCCGACTCCAAGGATTTTCCTGGATATCGCATCCAGGCTGGCTTCCTTGCCCATAAAATGGAGGGTACGATGTTTATGGTCTATGGTTTCACCCGGTTTTAGTTGAGCTGCTCGGGAGGAGGACTCGATTTCATAAAAAGGTCCGAGTTGGGTGCCGTTTTCCATAGGTCCATCATTATAGGCATTCACGACATCTCCAGAAAAAGGGTTATCCTGAATTTTCCATTGAGAATTAACGTATTCACCCGGTGTATCGGGTAGCGTAAATTCAACGATAGTCAATATATTCCGTTCTTCGTCAAAGCTGCCGCATACCGGTTTTGCCCTAAAGGTATTGATCCCGATTTTACTTCGCAAATGTCCATCAGCTTTAAAATAAAAAACATTCGGGTCCATTTTGAGCCGGTCCCCGGGAACCTTGCCAAAATAATCATCCGTTACCAGGGCTCCCATATTGGCCTCAGCTCCCCCTTTGTAGGGTATGACCACGGTGGCTGAGGGAGAAGGTTTAAACATGCCGAGGATCCAGATCGAGGGCATTCCGGTTGATTTATTCCATTCATTTTGTCCGGTGTTTCGCAGGATATTCAGACTTTCAAAACCTACTCCTTTGATATCATCTTTAATCTGAAGACCGTGTTCGAAAAGAAATGCTGCGGGAGAAAGGATTTTGATCTGCCGGCTGAGAGCGATGTCGAGGATGGTATTGGAATAATTTGTGAGGTTTAATTTTTTAAAAAATGACACTTCGTTGGAGGCAATCGAAATAATTTCAAAATTCTCTGAATCAAACCCATAAGGGACTTGCCAGTTGTCAAATATAAATTCAGAGCCGGGCTTAAAATACAAGGAAAATTGCCCTCCTTCGGGGCCCAACCAAATGCGGTCTTCCCCACCATAAGCATTCATATGTTCTGCGTTTTCACCTGAACCAATAAGGTCATAATTGAGCCAGCCAAAACTATAACCGTTAAGACCTTCAGCCGTGCTGGTCAGGACCCTGCCCTGAAAATCCGGACTTACGAGCACCATGCCCTTAAAGTTTTCATCATGCAATAAAATCGGAGTTTTTCTTTGACGGATAAATTTCAGATCGTAGCCGAAAGTATTGCGTTCATAGTCCTTCATTGTTTCATCCAGGATCCATTGACGAAGGTCATTGGGATTTTTAATCACCGGGATATTCGATGTTGGTCCTTTACAAGTTGCCAGGGCGGCAACCAAAAAAGTGAATAAAACAATAGAAAACCATTTCATAACAGTATATTAAATAGAGGTGATAACATGATTATTTTATTTCCCACCGGCTAAATCCCGGTTGTCCGGAAACCGGTGCAGCCAGACCCCAACCTAATTGGGATAAATCCCCATTTCCACGGGCGAATTTGATCTGCAAAGGGAATTTTTCTTTGAGTTTTGAAAATTTTAAGCCATCAGGAGCAATCCAGGCATTTTGAGTTTCAGTAAATATGGCCAATACGCTAAGTCTGTGTTTCTGAATTAAGGTAGGCACTCCATCCAGCAAGGCCCTTGAATTATTTTGTTTGATATGGTTTTCGTTAATATTGGCAGAAACAGCCAACCCTGTTCGCGCAGTGCCACCGAATTTGTCCATACCACTGTAATAAAGCCAAATCTGGCCGTTCATATTGATTGGGTTGGGGTCATCGACTTTAAAGGCATCAAACTTCCCGGACTGTTCACTGGGTTCCAAAACCGGCTTGCCACTATTGAGTTTGATAGCCAGACGGATAGGGCCATCCTCATTAAAAATCAGTTTGGAGATACCTATTGAAGTGCGGTTGGCCGGAGACCCGTCCTGACCTGTAAATCCATTGGTCACTCCTACATAATATAGATAAAAAAAATCGTTGTCCGTAACTTTGATGACGGCAGGTTTGCTCACTCCCGCTCCATCAAACTGATCCGGCATCCCGGTGTTGATCAGGAGTCCCTGGTCTGACCAGGTATGACCCTGGTCCCTGGAAAAGGCATAATGAATAGTCCCTCCATATCCCGAACCTGCGAGTGGTGAATTCACTGGTTCCTTAACATAAAAAACATAAGAAAACCCATTTTGGCTGATGATATTGCTGGGCTGGGAAATGGTAAATCGGTCATCCGGTTCCCAACCGGCAGTAGCTGTCAGATTTACGGATTTCCCCGCCAATATATTTTCAGCTTCGGCAGTATTGGAATCCGATTTACAAGAAATAAAAAACAAAGAAATAGTTAACAGAATCAATACCGGAAAAAAGCGCATATTAAGATTTATAAGGCCGCAAAATTACAGAAAAAACAAGCAGTTTTAGGGTAAGATTATGGAGAAAGACAAGTCCAAGGGTTTAGGCCCGGAACCTGCCCGCTTAAAACACTCAGGAAGTTAATTTTTCATCAATAAATTCAATAGCTTTCTGTCCAGCTTGTTGCCGTACCAATCTTCATATACGATATCCTCCCTTCGGCTATTCATGACCCCAAAATCCCCCGAAAATTCCCAAAGTGCAAAGCCGATTTTATTCTGATGAAGTATATCCAGCACGTCGCCAAACCAGGCAAGGAATACGTCGTGCGGGGTTTTGTTCCAGCAGCCGCATTCCCCACAGTGTACCCCGACACCCTGTTTGGTCAGTTCGATCCATGGTTTGTAATATTCATCCAGCAGAGCACGGCTGAGGTAGCGGTCCCCAACCTGTCCGGGCCAGAGTGGTTTGGGCAGGTTATCCGGGTCTTTATTGGCCCAAGGCGCTTTGTAATGAGAGATGATACCTGGATTGTACCCCCGGCAACTTTGGGCGATATCGAGATCAATGAGTTCGGGGATGACGGTATTGCCTACATTATTGCCGTCGGCGATGATTAGATGTTTTTTGTTTTCTTTTCGTATGCCGGCAGCAGCGGCTATGGCCAGTTCGCGGTATAAAGGCCCGGGTACGGCGGTCCTGGCCGAGTGCTGATCATTCATGTCTTCCCGTACACAGGGTTCGTTGAGCAGATCAAAACTGATTTTTTTGCGGGAGGTAGTTTTGAATTTTTTAGCCCAAAGGTTCCAATGGAAAACAAAGGCATCCATGGCAGCTTTGTCTTTCCATAAATTATAGGGTTCATGAAAGCCGGCATTGATACAATATCCCGGTGCGCGATGCAGGTTGAGGCTGACGTGCATTTTATATTTATGAGCGAGGTGGACCAGTTGTTCGATCTTATCGGTAGCCTGGGTATTGATTTTATACACATCATCCGGTTTGATATTTTTGGTGCGGTCGATATCCAGATAATAGGGGTAGGCCATGGGTAGGCGCACAAAATCAAACCCCCAGTCCTGCATCCATTTAAAATGTTCCTCTTTGGTTTGAGGTCGGGATTGGGAGGGATTAGGATTAAAAAAGTCCAGCAGGTTAAATCCCTTCCAGGCAGGGATTTTATTTTTAGGTTTAGTTAGGGAGGAGAAAGGATCCAGATCACCGATCCCCAGGGCTAAGGATGCAGAGCTGGAATATTGTAAAAAATCGCGTCTATTCATACATATGGTCTTTAGAAATTAAGGTAATTATATTTTTACATATTTTAGATAGTCAATCCAAATCAATCCATGTTAAAACACATAGCATCTATAGGCGTTGTTGATTAAATCCTGATCAATCAAAATGATAATTGATCGTAAAAAAAGTGATTGTACTAAAACCTAAATGGTATCGCCAATTGTATTTATAAATTTCTTCAGTAAAACCGTATCCATTATCGCCACCACTGTAGGATGACAAATGGTAGTAAAAATCTCGTATTCTAAAATAAGTTGCAGTACAAACGAAATTGGTCTCGCAGGAGATTGAAAGTCTTTTGGAAATAGAATACTGGACACCTAAGGATGGTCGGAGTGAAACGCCATATCCCCGGGATGTAAAGAATTTAGCAGTAATAATATCTGTGCTGTCAGGCATCCTGATATCCAAATAGCCAATTCCATTCGGTAAATCCACCTTGTGTCGTTCATAATTTAAGATGACACCAATGAATAATACCAATTTATTGATTTGAAGGCATGATTTTTTGAATACCTGCTGAGGTGGCCATGAAGAGTTTCTCTTCTTCCCGGTCATAAAGAGTTTCGATAAAAACAGTAGCCAGGTTATTATCCATCACGATATCTAAATCTTTATCATATACTCTATCATAATTAAATCCCAAGCCAAAACGCCAGGTTGTCCGGGCTGAAACATGTTTTTTCAGGAGTAAGGAGATGGGTTTAGAAGGATCTCCACCAGCGTTGAGACCAATACCCAGCTCCCATTTATATCGGTCTGTGATAAATGTGGTATCCTGTGCTAAGGCCTGCTCAACCCCAAAAAATATAAAAAAGAAAAAACAGTAGGCGATAAATTTATTCATACGGTTGCGATTAGATGTGAGCAGTAAGATATTAAATAGCGGATACTTTCCCGCCCAGGTACTTGAGGGGAATGGTTTATGATAGACTATATTAATGGAGCTATTGAACTGAATAAAAACTAGACTTCAGTCCAGTGTTTCAGTCCAGTGTTTCAGTCCAGTGTTTCAGTCCAGTGTTTCAGTCCAGTGTTTCAGTCCAGTGTTTCAGTC
>JAWXBI010000278.1:0-3833 GCA_034439915.1 Saprospiraceae bacterium
AATCGCGAGAATCCCGGTTCAGACCATTTCAAAATCCTGGTAATCCACTAAATCGCGAGAATCCCGGTTCAGACCATTTCAAAATCCTGGTAATCCACTCAATCGCGAAAATCCCGGTTCAGACCATTTCTCAAGCCTGCCATAATTCTTTTTCGCTCGTGAAACTATAACCTGGCAGCTACTGCATCCCAATTGATTACATTAAAGAAAGCTGCGAGGTAATCCGCTCTACGGTTCTGATAATTAAGGTAATATGCATGCTCCCATACGTCTACACCTAAAATAGGATTGCCTTTTAATTCTGCAACATCCATCAACGGATTATCCTGGTTTGGAGTGGAAGAAATAAATAACTTTCCACTGGCATCTTTACTCAGCCAGGCCCATCCACTGCCAAATCGGGTCATGCCCGCTTTGGTCAATGCCTCTTTGAAAGAATCAAAGGACCCAAAACTTCCATTGATTGCATCACCAATCATGCCGGTAGGCGTACCGCCCTTGCCAGGGCCTAAAATTTGCCAGAACATACTATGGTTATAATGGCCGCCTCCGTTGTTTCTGACCGCCGGCGAGAGGGTTGACACATTGGCCAGAATATCTTCTATGGATTTCGAAGCCCATTCATTGCCTTCCAGGGCTGCATTCAGATTAGTCACATAGGCCTGGTGGTGTTTGCCATGATGGATCTCCATAGTTTTCGTATCGATATGAGGTTCAAGTGCATTGGTCGCATAAGGTAAAGCGGGAAGTGTAAATGACATGAGTAAAATGTTTAATTAGTTAATTGAATATATTTCCAACAAAGTTAAGTTAAAAAGGTTGGTACGTAGTAAGGTTTTGATTTCCCCTCTTTCTTAGTATTCAGGATATAAAAATCACCCCGACATAGCCTTTTACAGGCCTAAATAGAAGCTATCCGGGTTATCTTTGTATAAAAAAATACTATGTCGGTTAGAAGAGAAAAAGATTCACTTGGTTTTGTAGATGTTCCTTTTGATGCTTATTGGGCAGCCCAAACCCAACGATCAACTCAAAATTTTAAAATAGGAGGCCAACGAATCCCTATAGAGGTTATTCGGTCATTTGCAGTCCTTAAAAAAGCGGCTGCCAGAACCAATTACAGTCTCAAGGTACTGGATAAGGATAAAATGAACCTGATCTCCGAGGTCTGTGATGAGATCCTCGAAGGCAAACTGGATGATCAGTTCCCCCTGGTGGTTTGGCAAACCGGTTCCGGTACACAATCCAATATGAATGTCAATGAGGTGATAGCCAACAGGGCCCATGTCCTTTCCGGAGGTAAATTGGACGATGCAAAAAAAATCCTCCATCCCAATGACGATGTCAACAAGTCCCAATCCAGCAACGATACCTTTCCAACGGCTATGCATATTGCGGCATATAGTGCATTGATGGAGTGGACTTTACCAGGTCTTTCTGAACTTCGACAAGGACTCCATAAAAAGGCAAAAGCGTATTACAAAGTGGTCAAAATAGGCCGGACTCATCTTATGGATGCCACTCCGTTGACACTTGGACAGGAGCTTAGTGGTTATGTTTCCATGCTCGACCACGGCATTCAGGCGATTAAAAACAGCCTGGGGCATTTGGCGGAGTTAGCTTTGGGAGGGACAGCGGTCGGCACCGGGCTCAATACGCCTAAAGGTTATGCCAAACGGGTCGCCCGAGAAATCTCCAGGATATCGGGTTATCCTTTTGTGACTGCGCCGAATAAATTTGAAGCCCTGGGAACCCACGATGCCCTTGTCGAAGCCCATGGTGCATTAAAAACTGTGGCAGTTTCTCTGTTTAAGATTGCCAATGACATCCGTTTATTGGCTTCCGGACCGCGGAGCGGAATAGGAGAAATAATCATCCCGGAAAATGAACCAGGATCTTCCATCATGCCCGGAAAGGTCAACCCGACCCAGTCAGAAGCAATGACGATGGCCATGGCCCAGGTCATAGGCAATGATGTAGCTATCAATATCGGGGGTATGAACGGGCATTTTGAACTCAATGTCTTTAAGCCAATGATTATTTATAACTTTTTGATTTCAGCCCGCCTTATTGGAGATGCCTGCGATAGTTTTACGGAACATTGTATTAAAGGCCTGGAACCCAATCTTGCAAGGATCAAATTTAACCTCGACAATTCACTCATGCTGGTCACAGCACTGAACAACAAAATCGGATATGATAAAGCCGCTGAGATTGCTAAAAAAGCTCACCATGAACACAGTACACTCAAAGAAGCAGCAATCATATTAGGCTATGTATCCGCAGAACAATTTGATGCCTGGGTGAAGCCGGAGGATATGGTGGGGGGAGGGGGAGGTTGAGGTTGAGGTTGAGGTTAAGGTTGAGGTTGAGGTTGAGGTTGAGGTTAAGGTTAAGGCTAGGGTTGAGGAGTCAGTCAATACTCAATCCTGTTTGGGATAATCAATCGTCAATCGACTGGTAGATCATCCGTGTAAAAATGGCCTCAGAATGATCTGATTCCAAACCCCGGGTTTGTTTCATCAAAACGGCAATGATCTTTTCTTTTGGGTCTGCCCAATAATTCGTATTAAAATAGCCGCCCCAACTAAATGTTCCTTCAGATCCTCTTCCAACCTCTTCACCGATTTTACTGATCACACTGAAAGACAGGCTGTAATGTTGTTCCCCTTTAACTCCTCCAAAAAGCCGTCCGATTTGATTTGACCGGGTCAGGAGGAAAACATTGGGTCTGCTCAGAAACCGCTTACCATTGTAGACCCCTTCATTGAGCAACATTTGTAAAAAAATACTATAATCTTTGGCCGTAGAACTCAAACCTGCGCCTCCTGAACACCACAATTTTGCTCCACGAACAGGATAATCGGGGTCATAACCTTCTTTCAGTTCAGTAGTCCACTTTTGATCTTTCCCGGGGGAATGTATCTTAACCAGGCGTGCTGATTTTGATTCCGGGAGGTAAAAATAGGTATCATTCATGCCCAGGGGTTTAAACAGGTGATTATTCAGGTAATCGGCAAATGATTCACCGGAAAGGACTTCAATAAATGCTCCCAAAACATCGAGCCCCATACTATAGGTGAACTTAGTCCCCGGCTCATGGTGGAGAGGCAGGGCCCCTAATTTCCTGATATTGGCCATGGTAGTGACAGGAGAGGTAGTATATAATTCTATAATGCCGGCCTTGGCATAAATTTTCCTCATCCTTTCATCTTCGTCTATTGCCCCATATCCCACCCCGGAGGTATGGGTCATTAATTGACGGATAGTAATCTCCGATTGAGCGGATTTGGTTGTAAAGGTTGAATCACCCGGATTAAAGGTATCCAGGATTTTTGGGTTTTTAAATTCTGGAATCCATCGGCTTATCGGGTCATCCAAACCAAATTTCCCTTCTTCGTACAACATCATGATAGCCGTTGCGGTAATCGCCTTGCTCATGGAGGCAATTCGAAAAATATCATCGGTTTTCTGGAGTTTTTTAGCGGGTTCATCGGAAAAACCGAAAGCTTTATGGTATACAATCTTGCCTTTTCTGACCACTATTGCGACCAAACCGGGTAATTTCTGTTCCTCAACCAACGATTTCATAGCCTGATCCAGTCGTTGAAGTCTTAACGGAGAAACCCCAGCTGCGCCCGGGACGGTGGTAACCGAAGTTAAGACCGGCTTTTTTAACACGGTTGGAGTTGGATTTTGGCTGTTTAGGGCCAAACTGCAACAATACAAGGTCAAAAAGCAGATAAAAGTTTTCATATATACCGGGTTAAGAATGAATGGCGAAAATAGATCAACCATTTAGAATACACAATTCACAACCTAAAATTAAAACC
>JAWXBI010000279.1:0-13839 GCA_034439915.1 Saprospiraceae bacterium
ATATATACAGTCTGGAACCGGCGTACCAGTGCTTTATCATTTTCAAAATATTTTTGATATTCATCTGAGGTGGTGGCTCCGATAGTATGTAATTCTCCGCGGGCCAGTGCGGGTTTGAGGATGTTGGCGGCATCAATGGCACCCTGACCTCCCCCGGCTCCGATTAAGGTATGGATTTCATCAATAAATAAAATGACCCGGTCGCCCGATTCCTTGACTTCTTTAATTACGCCTTTAAGCCGCTCTTCAAATTCGCCTTTATACTTGGCGCCGGCCACCAAGGAAGCCATGTCCAGGGAGAAGATTTGTTTGGTTTTCAGATTGTCCGGAACATCTTGTCTGACAATCCGCCAGGCAATACCTTCCACAATAGCCGTTTTACCAACTCCGGCCTCTCCTAAAAGGATGGGATTGTTTTTCTTTCTCCTGGAAAGTATATGCAGGATACGCCGGATTTCATCGTCTCGCCCAACAATGGGGTCGAGCTCCCCATTTTCTGCCCTCTCGTTGAGGTTGACGGCATACTTTTCGAGGGAATTGTAATTATTTTCTGCCCCTTGTTCTTTGACTGATCTGCCTTTGCGTAATTCTTTGATCGCATTTTTTATTCCGGCTTCTGTGGCCCCGTTATTTTTCAGTAATTGAGCAGTCCGATCATTGCCGGTAAGGATACCCAACAACACGAGTTCCATGCTGATATAGTCATCTCCAAACTCTTTGATCAGGTTTTTAGCCCTGCTCAATGCCTGATTGGCATCATTGGACAAGGCTTGTTTGATATCGCTCCCTTTTATTTTTGGATACGACTGCAATAGTTTGTCCAGTTCCAATTTAACTGCTGCCACATTGACTCCGCTTTTTTTAAGTAAAAAGTCAGTAACGCTGGACTCGGTGAGCATTACTCCCTTCAACAAATGGGACGTGTCTACCATTTGCTGATCCAGGGATTCTGCGATGCGCTGCCCCTCCAATATACATTCCTGAGCCTTTACTGTAAATTGATCGTATGTCATGTCGTTAAAATATTTTTTCAAATTAATACATATCAATTTAACGACCAAACTGCCCCGGAGGATTAAAAACGAATTTTTGACAGGTATTTGATGGAAATACTGCCGTTCCGGTGTTTGGTTTTATTAGCGACTGTCGTTCGGTCAGGCCGGCTTAAAGCAGTACATTTTGACTTTCGCTACGGTATGATAGTGGATTGGTCCCGGTGATGACTTTAAACAAACGGTTGAAGTGGGAAAAATTGTTGAAGCCGCTTTCAAAACATACCTCAGAAACGGACATATTGGTTTCGCTGAGCAGTTTACAGGCATGGACTACCCGGAAATCATTGACAAAAGTCGTAAAGGTCTTGCCCGTCACGCGTTTAAAATACCGGCAAAATGAAGGTACTTCCATGCTGACCAGGTCCGAAATCATTTCCAGGCTGATTTGTTCTTTAAAATGGGTACGGACATATTCGTATACCTTTTCGATTTTATCGTTGTCTTGTCGTTTTACCAGAAGGGAAGGGCCGGCGACATTTAAAGCCTCATATTCGGTGGATGTGGATAGTCGATACAAAACATCCAGCAACCCCATCAGCCGGTTAAACGGAATTTCATCGATCAGGGATTCGAGTTTGGCCCCTACGGAATCTTTCGTGGTCCCGTAGAATATCAGGCCGGTGGATGCCCGTTCGAAGAGTTGTTCGATGGATTTCATTTCAGGCAAATCAAAAAAGTTTTGACCTAAAAATTCTTTTTTCAGTTGAACCACGATTTCTGACCTCCTGCCGGAAAGCCGCTCGGTAAAGCCGTAATGAGGCAGATTTGGACCAAGCAGGATAAGATCGCCATTTTTAAAATAGGAAATGTGGTTTCCAATATGCCTTTTGGAGGAGCCTAGCTGGACAAAGACCAATTCAATTTCAGGGTGAAAGTGCCAGAACGGCTTTAGGTTAGGTTCAGCTTCTTCAAATTTGCGGAATGTAAACGACTGACCGAAACTAAAATCTATACGCTCTAATACGGGTTTAAGGCCAACTCCTCCTCTCATTTGCTCATGAATTTGATAAATACCAACAAATATGCCTGGGTTAGGTTTTAAGATAAGATGAATTAACATAAAGTTTGCTTAAAATCCCCAACTAAAATTTTGAAATAATATTTATTTCCAATTTGTAATCGGTTAATTTAATACAAATAGTAGCAAATCCAAATGCAGCTATCCAGGGTTTATACCTGTTCATTTGTTGTATTAATTCATTAAACACTATTACATCATGAAAACACTTTTTTTCACCAGCGTAATGATGCTGCTCACTGCAGGCCTCAGCGCATCTGAAGTTTCGTTCAAGCTTACTTCCTACGGACGCACCCTGATATTAAACACTGCCAATTGGACTAAAGCAGACATTCAGGTTGAGATCCAGGATCCTCAGGGCCATATCCTCACCACCCAGGAATATTCAAAAACAGAAGCGGGTAAATTGAAACGATTTAACCTGTCCAGTCTTGCCAATGGAGAATATGTAGTGACATTGTCTGACGAACAATGTACATACAATCAAACCTTAACCCTGGGCACCAAATCCGTCGTCATCCATCCGGAAATTAAAACGTTTATTAAACCACAGATATTGGTCAATCAGTCAACCCTTAAAGTCAATTTCTTGAACCTGGGTAAAACCGCTACACTTAAAATCCTCGACCATCAAAATGAAACCGTGTATCAAACACTGATTGAACAACCTGCATTTAATAAACAATATAATCTTTCGAAACTGGCTAAGGGTGATTATACCGTTATGGTTTCGCAGGAAGACAAGTATTATGCCCAGGCATTTGTGTTGAAATAAAAGGAAATACGAACTGATACTTGAGAACACCCGCGCTTTGCGTCAAAGATTTATTCATACAATCGAGTTAACAGTAAAGTTTTCCTTGTTTTAGCATGGGGTCAAAGGACCCCATCTTTTTCCTTCGGGAGCTGCGATTGACAAAAGATATTACCAGGGTAAATGCCCGCGCTCCGCTTTGCGTCAAAGAATTATTCATACAATCGAGTTAACAGTAAAGTTTTCCTTGTTTTTAGTATGGGGTCAAAGGACCCCATTTTTATTTCAGGTAACAGGGATCAGGTAACAGGTATCAGCGATCAGGTTTCAGCGATCAGGTATCAGCGATCAGTGCAGCCCCATGATATATTAGGGATGACCGCACTTATAAATGGGTGGTCCGTTTTCTGGCTTTTTATTGATGGAAAGATTCGGTGATGACCCGCAGTACATCGCGGATGCTGTGTCTCCAATAGGACCAGGTGTGAGCCCCGTCCCGCATACGGTATTCATGGGCGATCCCTTTTTCCTTAAGCAGTTTATGCATAGCGGCATTGCCCGGACTCAGAAAATCATCATCTCCGCAATCGATATAATATTTGACCGTTTTTAATTTCCGGGTATTAGCCGTATCACTTACTATCCGGTAGGGGTCATTGAGTTTATACGTTTCATTGACACGGTCCTTACCGGTCAGCCCTTTACCATAAAGGATGGCGAAGGCCCGGTCATAATTAGCTTGTGGGCCGGTGACAAAAGCAGATTCCTCAAAGAAGGCTGCACTTAAGGGGGCACAATGGGCAAATAACTCCGGATGTTTTATGGCGAATAAAAAGGAACCATATCCTCCCATACTCAACCCGGCGACTGCCCGGTAGCGCTTTTCTTTTCTAATGCGGTAAGTTGACTCGATATAAGGCATGAATTCCTGGAAAAAATAATCTTCAAATGGCATCGTCCGGTCAAAATTATTGATATACCAGCTCACGCCTCCATCTGGCATGACGATAATCATTGGAGTTGCCGTCCCATTGGAGATCATATCATTGGCGATTTGTTCGATTTCTCCATATTGTGTCCAACCGGTCTCATTGTCGGTATAACCATGAAGTAAATACAACACCGGATAACTTCGGTTGGAAGACTCGTAACCGGGAGGTAAATAAATGGAGTATTCCATTTTTTTACCGAATAACTTGCTGTCCATGGTCAGGCTTTCTTTGACTTGTCCCTGGGACTTTACAGCAATAAAAGGTAAAATCAATAACAGCACCCATATTAAAATTTTAAATCGCATTATCCTTGTTTTAGTGTCGTCAAATTAACGACAATTTAAGAACCTGAACCTTATTTATTACGTTAGCATAATAGAAAATCATGAGAATATCAGCCGCATGTATCCTGGGTTTATTTCCACTGGGGTTATTCAGTCAATCTCCGCCGGTTACCTATACCGATAAAAAAGATTCCGACCCAAAAGCCAGGGCTATACTCCGTTCAGTCAGCAATAAAATGAAATTGGAACAGGGTGTGAGCATTGATTTTTCCTTGATTACCCAGGCCGCTGAGTCTGCTCCGGAGACTCAAAAAGGTAAAGCACGGATCAAAGCGGACCAGTTTAACCTGGAACTGCCAGATCGGACCATGGTATCCGATGGTAAAACCCTGTGGGTATATTTAAAAAAGAGAAATGAAATCCAGATCCAGGACGCCGGCTCCGTGACCGAAGATCCGATTTCTCCTTACCGGCTTATTAAAATTCACGAGTCACCCGAATTTGTTTACATCTGGACCGGGGAAACCAAAAACAACGGCAGTATATTCGATATCATTGAATTTAAACCCCTCGATACCACTGCTGAATATTTCAAAATCAGGGTAGAGGTAGACCGTGCAAAATCGGCGTATAAAAAAATTACTCTATTTTTTAAAAGCGGGGATCAATATACCCTGCAACTTTCCGGCCAGATGAATAGCAATTTTCCGTTGAGCATATTCACCCTGGATCCAAAATCTTACCCCGGTGCCCATATTGAAGACTTGAGATAAATACCTAACGGATTCCCCTGCATCCTATTACCAATAAACTGCCTCAATTGGAGGCGAACGATGTTGCCCAAACATCGAACTAATCATCCACTCACTCTTCTATATATAATTCAAATACAATAATATATACATTATAATTACATTATTTGTGTTGGAATGTCCGCCTGTTTTTATCCAAAGCTATCCATGTCCGAACAACCCTTATCCATATAGGTCGATTTACCCTTCATTTTTTGCCCTTCCCGAATAGTCATACCTTAGCGCCCGCGCACTTGCGTACCTAACCAAAAAAATAGAATTTAAAATGTCTGATCTGAGAAAGGATGCCCTGGCATACCACGAACAAGGCAGGCCGGGTAAAATTGAAGTCATCCCCTCTAAACCCCATGCCACACAAAGAGACCTTAGCCTGGCTTATTCCCCTGGAGTTGCCGAACCTTGTCTGGCCATTAAAGAAAACAGGGAAGATGTCTATAAATATACGGCCAAAGGAAATCTGGTAGCAGTGATCAGCAATGGTACGGCCGTCCTGGGCCTGGGCAATATCGGGGCCGAAGCCGGCAAACCGGTAATGGAAGGGAAAGGCCTGTTGTTTAAGATCTACGCAGATATCGATGTATTTGATATTGAAATCAATGAAACCGATCCGGATAAACTAGTGGAAACTATCAAAGCGATTTCACCCACTTTTGGTGGTATTAACCTGGAGGATATTAAAGCTCCGGAGTGTTTTTATATCGAAGACCGACTTAAGAATGAATTGGATATCCCTTTGATGCACGATGACCAGCATGGGACAGCCATCATTTCCTCCGCTGCTTTAATTAATGCCTTACTGGTCGTTGATAAAAAAATCGAAGAGGTAAAAATAGTGGTGAGTGGCTCTGGAGCTTCAGCGATTTCATGCACACGCTTGTATATAAAATTGGGAGCAAATAAAGAAAATATTGTGATGCTTGACAGCACGGGGATATTAAACACCAAACGACTGGATCTGAATAAACAAAAACAAGAATTTGTCACACATCGGGAGATCAATACCCTGGAAGAAGCCCTGGTGGGTGCCGATGTATTTTTAGGTCTCAGTGTTGCAGGGGTCATGAAAACTGAAATGTTGTTGTCCATGGCCAAAAACCCGATCGTTTTTGCCTTAGCCAATCCCAACCCGGAAATCAGCTATCCGGATGCCACCTCAACCCGGGAGGATGTCATCATGGCTACCGGACGATCCGATTTTCCAAACCAGGTCAACAATGTATTGGGTTTCCCATATATCTTCCGGGGAGCCCTCGACGTCAGAGCCAGGGTGATCAATGAAGAAATGAAATTAGCGGCCGCTCATGCTCTGGCAGAGCTCGCCCGGCTGCCGGTCCCGGAAGAAGTCAATGCTGCTTATGGAGGTACCAAATTACATTTTGGACCTGACTACATCATTCCCAAGCCGGTGGATCCCAGGTTGATCACGACTGTAGCCATTGCGGTCGCCAAGGCAGCCATTGAGACCGGGGTTGCCAGTAAACCTATTGAAGACTGGGATCAATATGCGGTGGAGTTGACTAAGAGAAGGGGCTTGTACAAACCCCTGATCCGGCAAATCCGTTCCAAAGCCCGGGCAAATCCAAAACGTGTGGTATTTGCAGAAGCCGCTTCTTATAAAATTTTAAAAGCTGCGGAGATCTGTATTGACGAAAACATTGCCAAACCCATATTGCTCGGCAATGAAGATAAAATCAAAAAACAAATAGCAGAGTTTGATTTATCGCTGGATGAAGCCATCATCATAGATCCCCGTTCCGATAAAGAATCTCAGAGGCGCTCCTTGTTTGCTGCTAGCTATTTTAATAAACGCAATCGTAAAGGAGTCAACCAACAATCGGCAGAAAACCTCATGTTTGAGTGGAATTATTTTGGTTTAAGTCTGATTGAGCATGGTCAGGCAGATGCCATGGTGAGCGGACTGACTGCCAATTACCCTGAATTTTTAAGGCCGGCATTAAGGCTGTTTGGTAAAGCAGATCATGTCCATATCGTGGCAGGCCTGGATATATTGCTGACCAAACGAGGACCTTTGTTTTTTGCGGATACCATGGTCAACCTTGACCCCGATGTCAAAGGGATAGTAGATATCACTCTGCAAACAGCAAATGCAGTACGCAAATTTAATGTCGTACCAAAAATTGCCTTATTATCTTATTCCAATTTTGGTTCAGTCAAGGGGTCCGTTCCATTAAAAATGAGAGAGGCGGTCGCTATCCTTCATCGCGATTATCCGGAACTATTGGTCGATGGGGATATCCAGGGCAATTTTGCCATCAACAGCGATATGGTGAAAGAAGCATTTCCCTTTTCAAAATTGGTCGATGGACCGGCCAATACGCTTATTTTCCCTAACCTGGCTTCTGCTCATATTGCGTTTAAACTTTTAAAAGAGGGAGGCAATCTGGATTCCATAGGTCCTGTATTGACAGGATTAAAGAAGTCTGTCCATATTTTATCCCTGGGAAGTACCGTCAGTGAAATCGTCAATATGGTATCCATTGCCGTAGGGGATGCCCAGGATAAAGGTTGATTGGAAGCATATTGTTTAATTTTACTTAAAATAAAATGTAGTGGCCGGAAATCAGTTTGGCGAAATATTCAGGATAAGCACCTTTGGGGAATCACATGGTACCGCCATCGGGGTGGTTATTGACGGGTGCCCAGCTGGCCTCAGGATCCTACCCGAATTTATTCAAAAAGAGATGGACCGACGCCGGCCCGGCCAATCGAGTATAGTCACCCAGCGCAAGGAAGCGGATACCATAGAAATACTCTCGGGGGTATTTGAATCTCAGACCACTGGTGCCCCTTTGGCCATGATATTAAAAAATGTCGACCAGCACACCACGGATTATGATCACATCAAAGACAAATTCAGGCCATCCCATGCAGATTTTACCTACCAGCAAAAATGGGGATGGAGAGACCATCGTGGCGGCGGACGCTCTTCCGCACGGGAAACTGCTGCCCGCGTGGCCGCCGGTGCCGTAGCCAAACTTTTTCTCCACCAGCTCGATGTCCATATCCACGCTTTTGTCAGCCAGGTAGGCGATATTATATACCATCCGGATATGGAACAAATCAGAATTGACCTCATTGAGTCCAACCCCGTCCGGTGCCCGGATGAAACTATGGCTAATCGAATGATCGAATTGATCAAAGAAGTCAGAAAAGAAGGGGATACCATTGGTGGGGTGGTGACCTGCCTGATCAAAGGCTGTCCTCCGGGATTGGGGGAACCGGCTTTTGATAAATTGCATGCAGAACTCGGACACGCCATGTTAAGCATCAACGCTTGTAAAGGATTTGAAATCGGTTCTGGTTTCCAGGGTGTGACTATGCGGGGTTCGCAACACAACGATATTTTTTATAAAGAAGGGGAGACGATTAAGACCCGGAGCAATCATTCTGGAGGAATACAAGGGGGTATTTCAAATGGTATGGATATTTATTTCAGGGTGGCATTCAAGCCTGTCGCTACTATTATTCCCGCCCAGGAATCCGTTAACCTGGAAGGCGAGTCGGTCACCGTAACCGGTAAAGGTCGACACGATCCTTGCGTAGTCCCGCGTGCAGTACCTATTGTGGAAGCTATGGCTGCCTTAGCCCTGGCTGATCATGTATTGCGGCACCGCGCCTCCCAGATTTAAATGGCTCAGTTACTCGCTACTCGTTGCTCGCTACTCGCTACTCGCTACTCGCAACTCGCTACTCGCATCACTTTCCTTTCCCATCATAAGCCCAGGTCAGGAGGATCCCCCCCCAGGTGTATCCTCCGCCAAAAGCAGTCAATACGAGTTTATCCCCTTCCTTGAGTTTGGGTTCATAGTCCCAAAGGCACAGCGGAATCGTGGCAGCCGTAGTATTGCCATATTTTTGAATATTGATCATGACTTTTTCAAGTGGAAAATCCAGCATATCTGCCACCGATTTGATGATCCGGTAATTGGCCTGATGGGGGACGATCCAATCAATATCGGCCGATTGGTATCCTGCGCGGGAAATAACTTCTTTGACGGCTTCAGACATGCCTTTGACAGCGGCTTTAAAGACCACTCTTCCATCCTGCCAGACAAAATGTTCTTTGTTGGCCACCGTCTCCGCTGATGGGGGTCTCAAAGACCCACCGGACTTGATCCGCAACATATCTTTACCGGCAGCATCGCCATAAAGAGCTATTTGTTCAATGCCAAATTCATTAATTGACGGCTCAAGTAATACAGCGCCAGCTGCATCACCAAAGAGGATACAGGTAGAGCGATCGGTATAATCGGTAATGGTGGACATTTTATCACTACCCACCACGATCACTTTGCGATGGGTGCCGGATTTAATAAACTGAGCCCCGGTCGCCAAAGAAAATAAAAAACCACTGCACGCAGCATTGATATCAAATCCATAAGCCCGGCTTAGTCCACTGAGTTTACAGATTTGGTTGGCGGTGTCAGGCACTACGTAATCACCGGTGACCGTGGCACATATCAAAAGCTCAATATCGGTGGGTGGAGTCCCTGTTTTTCTTAGCAGCTCCTTGACAGCCTCTGAACCCATATAAGCACTTGCTTTTTCGGGATCCTTAAGTATCCGTCGTTCTTTAATCCCGACTCTTTCCACGATCCAGGCATCGTTGGTCTCTACAAGTTTTTCCAAATCTGCATTGGACAATATATCCTGAGGTAAATAGGCACCTACGCCCGTGATCGCCACCGTAATGTCTCCACTCATAACGCAAATGTAAAAAATATTCGTTTGGAAGTACTATCCTAATTTTTTATATTAAAAATATTTTTAACTCATAACTAATTAATATACAAATAAATACAGTTTCATTAAATAAGATATAACTAAAACTGGTACAGGAATTGTTATTAATTAGTTGTAACAAAATGCATCCATTCTTCACTAAAATTCAGGAGGTATTTATGAAATCTTCAATTGTCAAAACCGGGATCATGATCCTGGTCTTCATTTTTTTCCATTCTTATGACATGGTCTCCGGTATTCCAACCCCGACTGGTCAGAATTCCTCAAATGCCTTAACATCGTTAACACATTCTATAGTAGCGGAGGAGGTTGTTTTTTTTGAGGGCACGGTAGAAGGGGCCAGGGAAAAAGCGCGGAAAGAATCTAAATTATATTTTATAGAGTTTTACGCCAAATGGTGCGAGCCCTGTAAATGGATGGATGAGTACACCTTTAAAAACACCAGCTTATCCGGATATGTGGCGCAGAATTATGTACCCGTGAAGGTGGATGTTGAAAACCTGGATGGGTTTATCTGGAAACAAAAATATAAAGTACAATACCTGCCCACCATAGTCGTGCTGAATGCAAATGGCACTATACTGGGAAAATATGAAAAAAGCCTGACTGCCGATGACCTGATGAGGATACTTAAGAATCACAGATCGTTGCCCGGGGAGGCGGTGTCTGAAAACACTGAAATTGCAAATGCAGCAGTAAAACCTGTTAAAACCAATCCAAGTTCTGCCGCATCGGCTGCATTTATCAGTGTACATAATGAACCCGGTCTCCCCAAGGCATCAGAGGTTAAAAAAGCTGCAAGTACAAAACCCACATCGACTACTCCTGTCAATTCAAAACCCTCCGCCCCGGCCGCCACAGTGGCATTTAAGACCCAGGCCAAACCAACCGGCAATCAAAACGAATTTCGAGTGCAGGTTGGGGTGTATTCTGACCCTGTGAATGTTGCCAACCGGGTCAGTGAATTAAAAAAATCTTTTACACAAATTGTACAGGTGTTTAATCTAAAAAATAAAGAAACCAATTCGATTTCATACCGGATCACGTTGGGAAAATTTGGTTCGCGGGAAGAAGCTGCACAGTTTGCCCAAACCCTCAAATCCCAGGGCATCACTGGTGTGATAAAACACATTTCTGAGCTGGAAAAATGAGCAATCAGGTTTCAGCAATCAGGTTTCAGCAATCAGGTTTCAGCAATCAGGTAGCAGCAATCAGGTAGCAGGTATGAGGTATCAGGTAGCAGGTATCAGGTACCAGGTAACAGCGATCAATCCTCAAACCTCAAACCTCATACCTTGCTATAAAACGGTTAATCTTCGATCTGGCAATACTAAGCCTGAGGCCGTAATCGTTCATTCGATAAATGTGTTAAAGTTGGATCAGATTGAGGGGCTTGATTAACTTTGCGATCTGAAACCCATAAGACGATTTACTTATTTATAATCCGATGAATTTCAAATTAAAAGCGCAAGTTTTCACTTTTTTTCTATTTAATTTATATTCATTGGTTGCTCAGCGTCCTGAGCAAATATATCTGGAAGGCCATCTCAATTCTACCTCTTCAAAATTGAGGTCTCAGGGTTGCCCGGGCACTGAAGCGGGGACCTTTAAACTGACCCGCAATCCCGCCAATCTCAGTCCGAATATCAGGTACCTGTGTCATGGAGATGAGTTGAGCATTATCCATAACCGTGACGCTAGATTTTCAGGGGATCCAAAACCATTGACCACACCGGGTACGGGATATGTTTTTTATGATTGTAAACCTACCATAGACGGTCCCAACCTTGCCACAGTCGTCAATGATCCCTGTATGAATAAAAAATCACCAATAATCATCAATGGAATACCAGTCACTCAGACCCAGGGAATGTGGTTGTTTAAAGGGGATGCGAATGGCGATGTCCGGTTTGACCAATTCAGAAATGATGGTTATCTCCAAAATACATATAACAATGGTAAGCCTGTTAAGTTTTGGTTTGCGCCCATCACCCTGGATCAGTTTACCCTTGATAATAAACCTCAATTCGAAACAGATGTCAATGGAGTACCAGGGCCCTGTATAGATGTCAATACTGACTCTGCTTTTTCTGTCGTTTATCTCAATGAAGTCCAGGTATCTAATATTACAGGCCGCAATGGAGGCTCGGGCAATTATACCGGTACCATGACTATTACCGGAGGGCTGCCGGAATACGATAGGAGTAATTATCCCACTGTACATATTGAAAACCTGTTTGACCCCAATAAAATCGGACGACTTACCAATGCACCGGCCCTCCATGGCAAACCGATGACGTTTACCGTCCCGGAGCCTGGCCGATATCGAATCACGGTTGAAGATGGTACCGGGTGTGCTCCTACACAGCGATACCTGGTCACCGTAGCGGCTGACAGCGGATTAGTCAAACTGAATTGCAGGGATGCCCAGGTAGGTGCAACAGTTTGTATTCCGATCACGATTGGAAAAATGAAAGAACTCGCAGCCGGTCAGTTTACTTTTTTATTTAATCCTCAGGCCTTTGAATATGTACGTGCACAAAACCTCAGTCCAATACTGAACTCAGATCTGTCACAAACTGTTTTTGATAATCAAAAAAACGTCGGTATCATCAAATTTTTGTGGTTCGACCTTAATTTATTGCCCAAAGATTTTACAGCAGAAAGTGTATTGGTCGAATTCTGTTTTAATGTTAAAGGGCCTCCCGGCCCACATGAATTCAGGATTACTGGCTCACCGGTCACCCTTGAATTTGCTGACATCGGTGGAAATCCATATCCATTAGGCGAAGGCAACGGGAGTGTATTTAAATGCAATAGTATGATTTCGCCAGGATCAAACCTGGATGCTTATTTTTCACAATGTGGACAAACGATGTTTATCAATATTTTTGGCGGAACTGGACCCTATACCGTCAAATGGGAACAACAAGGAAATTCGGCCAATGTAGTATTTAATAGATTTGATCAAGCTGGGCTACAGGATACCCTGATGAATAATCAGCCTCCCGGAATTTATTTCATTTCCGTCACAGATTCTCTGGGCGTCAATATAAAAGATACCATAACACAAATAGCAGGACTCGTCAATCTCAGCCTTAATCTGGATCTGCGTGAATCTGCCAGTTGTAAAAATAATGATGGCCGCATATTTGTTTCAGCGAATGGCGGGACTCGGGATTACCGCTACCAATGGAGCAACGGATCGGTCAGTGACAGGATTACCCAGTTAAATGCAGGCTCTTATTTTTTAACGGTAACGGATGCACAAGGTTGTAGTCTCACCGATAGTGTAACCATAAGTCAGGTCAATACCACCGCTGCCATAAGTATTCAAAGAAATCCAACTTGCTCCGGGATATCCGATGGTCGCATTTTACCTGACTTTGCAAGAATCTCGGGTATTCCCCCTTTTTCCATCGAATGGCAGGGAGATGGAGTACAAATCGGCAATTCGTTTGCAGGATTAGGTACCAATCCGAGTCGACTGATAGTTACCGATTTTAAAGGTTGTTCCGATACGGCCTTTATTTCCCTCAATCCGGCAAAGCGGATTGAATTGCAGCATGTGATCGACAATCCAACCTGTTTTGGCAGGAATGATGGGAGACTTGAGATAGGCCGGCGATTCTCGGATGGGTCACTGATGGTAAATGATACTGTTTTTCTTGCAGACCCCCTGGGTATACCCTTTCCACCAAATAATTCAGTCCCAGCGCGTTTTAATAATATTGTTTCTGGAGTGTATACCGTGAGGATCACCGACCGATCGGGTTGTTTTTTGGATACGGCATTGACGTTGACTCAACCTTCTTTGTTGGATACTGCTTTGATATTGGTGTCACCAGAAACTTGTTTTCCAGGTAATGATGCCAGCATAACAATTAGAATGCGTGGAGGCACAGCACCTTACCGTTATACATGGAACGATACCACGCTGGATACGGATACCCGTAGCGGTTTATCTGATGGCAATTACCAGGTGACGATTTCGGATGCCAATAATTGTGTAGCCAATTTTAACGCCTCTAATCTTCTTACGATCAACTTTAATCTACCCTCTATTCCGGTGTCTATTGATACCACAGCCATCCTTTGTAATGGTCAGGGAGCCAGATTAACCGCCAGGCCAGCTCCCGGGTTTTCAATTGCCCGTTATA
>JAWXBI010000280.1:0-18679 GCA_034439915.1 Saprospiraceae bacterium
ACAAGGGCGGACGCTGGCCAAAGCGTCATGAGCTGACGAAAACTGCTTTGCATTTTTGTCAGGGTTTAACAGGAGATGCTTTCCATCGGGTTTAAGATTTCATATTAAATAATTTATTAATATATTTGGGCCAATAGAATAAATTATGGTTAAAGATGCATTTGAAGTCGAAGGAAACAAAACCCTGAATGGCACTTTAAAACCGCAAGGGGCTAAAAATGAAGCATTACAAATCCTTTGTGCAGTGTTATTGACAGAAGAAAAAGTAACGATCTCTAATATTCCAGGTATATTGGATGTAACGCGTTTAATTGAATTGCTCGCCGGTCTGGGGGTTCGGGTAGAGAAAATCGCGGAGGGAGAATATGCCTTCACCGCTTCATCATTGGATCGGGAATTTATGAGCAGCGATGATTTTGATAAAAAAGCCAAGGCTATCCGCGGTTCTGTCATGTTGATCGGCCCTTTACTTGCACGACTAGGTAAAATGTACCTGCCCAAGCCCGGTGGTGATAAAATAGGGCGCCGCAGGCTAGATACCCACTTTATGGGATTAAATCACCTCGGAGCTGAGGTCAATTATGATGCATCCAAAGCACAATATTTTATCGAGGCCCGGGAACTCCAGGGGGCCTATATCCATATGGACGAGGTTTCCGTTACAGGTACTGCCAATGTCGTCATGGCAGCGGTGATGGCTAAAGGGACTACAACGATCTACAATGCTGCCTGCGAACCTTATCTGCAACAATTGTGCAAGATGTTGGTCCGCATGGGCGCCCGGATTGAAGGCATTGGTTCCAACTTACTGACAATAACCGGGGTGAGTGCCCTTAAGGGAACCACCCATACGATGTTGCCGGATATGATTGAAGTGGGGAGTTTTATTGGATTGGCGGCTATGACCCGGTCAGAGATCCGGATTAAAAACGCAGGAATCAAGGACCTGGGTATCATACCCGATGTATTCAGAAAAATGGGCGTAGATGTTCGGGAAGAGGGGGACGATTTGTTTATTCCGGCTCAGGAAGAATACGAGATTTCGACGTTCATGGATGGATCCATTCTGACGGTGTACGATGCTCCTTGGCCCGGATTTACCCCGGACTTAATGAGTGTGATCCTGGTGTTGGCCATTCAGGCAAAAGGAAGTGTGTTGATCCATCAGAAAATGTTTGAAAGCAGATTGTTTTTTGTAGATAAATTAATCGATATGGGTGCCCAGATCATCTTATGTGACCCACACCGGGCTACCGTGATCGGCTTAAACCGGAAACATTTTCTCCGGGGTATTGAAATGAGTTCACCCGATATCCGCGCAGGTGTGGCTTTATTATTGGCGGCATTAAGTGCCAAAGGCACCAGCCTGATCCACAATGTCCATCAGATTGACCGGGGCTACCAAAATATCGATGGGCGATTAAATGCCATCGGGGCGAGTATCCGGCGTCTATGATTTTCGGCTTACGGTAAATTCAATGAGGGCACGCAGGCTTTCACGGGCAACAGAATCCGGGAAAAGTTGTAATTCCTGGTCTGCTTTAAGCGCATATTCCTTCATGACTTTGGTACCATAGTCCAGTCCGCCGTGGGTCCTCACCGCATCAATGACTTGTTTTACTTTTTTCCGGTCATCACTGTGATTGCGGACGATGTTGATGATTTCTGATTTGGTCGACCGGTCAGTATGGTGGAGGGTATAGATCAAAGGCAGAGTCATCTTTTTTTCTTTAATGTCAATTCCGGTCGGTTTCCCTATGGCATCATCCCCGTAATCGAATAAATCATCCTTGATCTGAAAGGCTATGCCAATCCACTCTCCGATTTGTTTTATTCTGGATATCATCGTTTTATCGGTCGTCACCGAGGCTGCCCCTGCGGCACAACTGGCGGCAATCAACGAAGCGGTTTTTTGCCGGATAATATCAAAATAAACTGCTTCCGTGATGTCGAGCTTCCGGGCTTTTTCGATTTGTAGTAATTCTCCTTCACTCAATTCTTTGATGGCTGAATTCAGAATGCTCAATATTTCGTATTGATTTTCTTTGAGCGCAATATCCAGACCTTTTGCAAACAAATAATCTCCTACGAGGACCGCGATCTTATTTTTCCAAAGTGCATTGATTGAAAAAAAACCCCGGCGTTGCATGGATTCATCGACTATATCATCGTGTACCAGGGTGGCGGTGTGAATGATTTCAACCAGGGCGGCAGCCGTAAAGGTGGCAGGTTTGATAACATCCACCAATTGGGCACTAAAAAATACAAACATAGGACGGATCTGTTTGCCCTTCCGTTTAACAATGTAATACGTGATGCGGTCCAATAAAGAGACCTGGCTTTTCATAGCTTCCCGGAAATAAATTTCAAACTCCTTCAACTCTTTTTCAATCGGTGCCTGAATAGCTTGAAGATCCATATTCATAATTTCACTGGCCGCACAAGATACCAATATTGTCCTTGGTCCGTTGATATAGATAAAATTTTGTTCTTCAGGATAGGATAGGCAGCATTGCCCAGGTTTTATAAAAACCTTACATTTAATACATCCTATTGAATACCAGCATTTTGATTCACGACTATGGCTTACCTATCCACCTCCTTTCCCATAGATAAAATTCAAATTTATATAATTGGCCAAGTCCGTTTTTAATGTTTTAATTTTGCGCTGACCCATGCTGGCTTTATTCAAAAAAAATAGTTTTTTCAATAGTATGTTGCTGCTGGGATATGCATTCGTATTGCACATCATCCCCGCTGTCATGGGTGTCGGCAATGGATATATATTTCCCGATTTCCATTCGAAAACATTAGCTCCTGTCCTCCATGTCCTTATTTTGTTTGTACAGGCTATTTTTATCAATCGAATGGTGATCGAAAACCGTCTCCACCGGGACATCATGCTTTATCCGGGTGTATTTTTTATTTTATACAGTTCTATCTGGCCCGAATTCTGGCCATTGTCCCATATCCATTTTGCTAATCTGATGGTGATCTGGGCAATTCATGAATTATTTCAGATTTATAAAACCAATAATCCGGCAATTGAAATTTTTAATGCGTCCTTCCTCATTGGAATTGCCTCCATTATCTGCCCCCCGACCATTTTATATCTTTTTCTGGTGTTGATCGGGGTCAATAATCTGAAAAAAATGGAATTGGTGCACCCTTTACAGATCATTATCGGAGGGGTCTTGCCCTGGTTTTTGTGGTTCACCTGGCAATATTGGCGGGGAGAAGGTGCAGACGTGTTCGCGGCCTGGGCCCCCCATATGGGACTCAATATCTTTGAAATCAGGTTGGGGACTTATGAGATCATTAAGGCAGCGATGTTTTGTTTTACCCTGTTATTTGTGGTGATCCTGTACAATGAATTCAGGAAGAAAAAACATATCCAGGCGCAAAAAAAAGTAGACATACTGTATGTAGCCCTGATCAATGCAGTAATTATCATCCTGTTTCACCAGCCGTTCAGCTGGAGCCTCATGCTCTTTGCCGCTCCGGTGTTGGGTATATTCATTGGTTTATTTTTCTCGCATGTCAAAAATCAACTGATCTCAGAAACCATCCATTTTTTACTATTTATCGGGGTGATTATTTCACAACTTTTCCATTATATCAAATTCAATTAAAATGCATAACCTCCATTTTGGTGTAATTGTTTTTCCGGGTTCCAATTGTGATGATGACCTCATTCACGTATTACAATCGGTGTGTAAGGTGAAAGCCTCAAAAATCTGGCACAAAGACAAGAGCCTCCCTCAATTGGACGGGATATTTTTGCCCGGGGGTTTTTCTTATGGGGACTATCTCCGGTCGGGGGCAATCGCCCGGTATTCCAACATTATGCCTGCAGTCACCGATTTTGCCAATCAGGGTGGATTAGTTTGGGGAATCTGCAATGGTTTTCAGATCCTCTGCGAAGCGGGATTATTGCCTGGTGCTTTATTGGCCAACCGCGATCAAAAATTCATTTGCGATAATATTTACCTCAAAACGGTCAGCACGGATTCGTTGATCACTTCATCCATTCCCTCCGGCACCGTTTTAAAACTTCCGATTGCCCATGCCGATGGCCGGTATTATGCAGACCAGGCAACCCTGGAACAACTGATTACTCAGGATCAGATCCTATTTAAATACTGCGATGAAGAGGGGCGGATAGACGAGGCAACCAATATTAATGGTTCAGTATTGAACATTGCCGGTATCTGCAACAAAGACCGCAATGTGTATGGTATGATGCCTCATCCGGAACGGGCATCGGAAAGTATATTGGGAAACCAGGATGGATGGGCCTTGTTTCAAACTATGATTCAAAACCTGGTGCTTCAACATCAACCTATCCCTGTTTAAGCCTGTTTTAAGGAGCTGTACCGTGACGGGTTAATTATTTCTTAATCGCCCCGGACAGGAGCAGACAAATCTTAATTTTGCACAAAACTATCTATATATGAATTGGGTGCTGTGGACGATGATCGGACTTTTCTCCTGGGGTAAAAATCCGGTTTCTATGGGTAAGAGCCCGGTTTCCTGGGTGACGACCTGTCAGAAAATAAATAACGAAGAATATAAAATCATTTTTACAGCCAACATTGAAGATGGTTGGAATATCTATTCTCAATACCTGGCCAACGATGATGGTCCTGTGCGCACTTCATTCACATTTACCCCTTCTTCACAGTATGCACTGATTGGAAAAAATGAAGAAACCGGGGACATTAAAAAAGCAATGGATGAAATGTTTGGTATGGAGGTCATTAAAATTAAACATAAAGGGGTTTTTACCCAAAGGATCAAATCCAGCGATACGGCCAAACCCATAACCGGGGTAATCGAATTTATGTGTTGCAACGAACTGCAATGCCTTCCCCCTAAAGAAATCCCATTCACCATTGATCTCCAGTCCGCAAATTAAATGTCCATATGGTTCTAATTCTTACTCTGCTTTTCAGCTTTTTTCAATCTCCAGGGGGTATACAAAACCCAACGCAGTGGTCACATCGTATTGAAAAAGTAAATGATACCCAGTACAAACTTATTTTTGAGTTAAAAGTGGACAAAGGCTGGGGCACGTATAGCCAGTATCAAACGGAAGTGGATGGCCCGGTAAAACCAATTGAATTTGTATTTGAGGACTCAACCAATATAAGATTCATTGGAAAAAATGAGGAAAGCGGTCATATTAAAAAATTATACGACAAGTTTTTTGATGCTAACGTGGTCAAAATTATAGATGAAGCCACGTTTACGCAGATTATCGAAGTGACTGATGTGAATAAACCCATCAATGGTTATCTGGACGGTATAGTCTGCGATGATGAAAAATGTACCCCTTTTGACCATGAATTCAGCTTTACCATTCCGGGAATCTCCGTTCCGGTCAACACAGGGGATGAGAAGGCTCCTTCAGATCGGGTGCTGATTGATCAATCGGTTTCGAGCCTTCAATCCAGCTATTCCAATGTTAAAAGTACCTGTACCGTTGAAGAGAAAAAAATTGACGTTTCGTTGTTATTGACTTTTGTTTTTGGTTTCTTAGGCGGTTTATTGGCCTTGTTGACCCCTTGTGTTTTTCCGCTTATTCCACTTACGGTTAGTTTTTTCACCAAAAGCAGCAGGGACCGGGCTACCGGTATCCGTAACGGAGTGCTGTACGGTTTATCTATCATAGTCATTTATGTTGGAATTGGTTTATTGATCACTTCACTTTTTGGTGAGACCGCGCTCAATGACCTTTCAACCAACTGGCTGGCCAACCTTCTTTTCTTTATCATCTTCGTCCTATTTGCTTTTTCGTTTTTCGGGTTTTATGAAATTACCTTGCCCAGCAGTTGGAGTACCAAGACCGATCAATTGGGCCGTAATGGTAACCTGATCGGTATATTCTTTATGGCCTTCACTCTGGCTATTGTTTCATTTTCCTGCACAGGCCCTATTATTGGCACCGCCCTGGTACAATCAGCAACTTCTAAAATCGGACCTGCAGTGGTGATGTTTGGGTTTGCTTTAGCCCTGGCCCTTCCTTTTGGGTTATTCGCTGCTTTTCCAGCCTGGTTACAATCTTTGCCCAAGTCGGGCAGCTGGATGAACAGTGTCAAAGTCGTCCTCGGATTTTTGGAGCTAGCCCTGGCCTTCAAATTCCTTTCTGTATCGGATATGACTTCCCATTGGGGCTTCCTGCGATATGAATTATTTATGGGAATATGGATCCTATTGTTTGCCGGACTGGCTGCTTACCTGTTTGGCTGGTATAAATTTCCCCACGACAGCCCTTTGAAAAAAAGATCTGTGGGAAGAATGGCCTTCGCCAGCCTGGTAGCCATCTTTACACTTTACCTCTGCAGTGGTTTTATGATCAATCAAAAAACCGGTACGTACCATTCCCTTTCTTTGTTGAGCGGTTTGGCACCTCCGGCGTATTATAATTTTTTTAAGCCCCTGCCCGAGCCGGATGCAGGATTGAATGCACGCTTTAAATCGTTTTCCAAATGCGCCAACAACCTGGATTGTTTTAAAGATTATACGGAAGGCGTGGCTTATGCTAAAGAAGTAAACAAACCCATCTTACTGGATTTTACCGGATATGGATGTGTCAATTGCAGGAAAACGGAGGAACATATCTGGGTAAATGATGAAATCTGGAAGAGGCTGGCCGGTGATTTTGTTTTGGTCTCCCTGTATTGCGACGATGAGACCCCATTGGATCAAATGATCTATTCCAAAACACGGAATAAAAAAATCAGAAACATCGGAAACAAATGGGAAGATTTCCAGATTGTAAACTTTCAACAAAACTCACAACCGCTGTATGTGCCTATTGATCCCAACGATCAGCAAATATTAATCCCTGCGAGAGGTTACCACAGCAGCATAAAAGGGTATCAGCAATTTTTAGATTGTGCTCATCAGGTATTTAAAACCAAACAAGTCGGATTGCTGGGTGCCCATTAAAACAAGGTACCTTCTGAATAATTATTTTGGCAACTCAATGACATAGGTCTTTTTTAATTTATTGCTAAGTTGAGATGCACGCAACCAGGGGTTATATAATTTCAACATGCGGTAGGTGGTACCGTGCTGGCGAGCCCAGTCTCCCAGGTTGGTTATTGCAGTAGATACTTCTACTTTCCGCGAATTATTAAAATTGTATTTTTCTTCCGGGTTGATATAAAATCCATATTCAGATGGATGTTCCTGAATGTCTTTCGTAGCCAGTAAACGGAATATATACCTTGACGTTTCGTCATTGATATTGAGATCGTAATATGATTTTTCTCCCTGACGTTCCAGTTCTTTATTCATATTCCCCTCGCCGGCATTATAAGCGGCGGCTGCCAGGGTCCAGGAACCAAATCGCTGTTTGTACCTTAGGATGTGGCGGCAGGCTGCCTGGGTAGCTTTTTCAAAATGATAACGTTCATCGACTTCTTCACTGACTTCAAGGTTGTACGATTCGGCCACCGGTTTCATAAATTGCCAGATCCCTTTTGCCCCTGCAGGTGAAGTTTCGTTGCGCAAAGAGGTTTCAATCACTGGGATATATTTGAAGTCATCGGGTATTTTGTATTCAGCCAACACCCTTTCAATGATCGGAAAATACCGTTGTGCCATCTTGATGCATAAAATGGAATTCGAATGCCAATACGTATTGACCAGGAGCTCGCGGTCAAGCCTTTCCCGGACATCAAAATTCTGAATCGGCACCCCCTCTCCGGCGAAACTGTATTTTTCCCTGATGGGCACTGCATGAATCACCTGTGGAATCCGGGCGTATCCCGGGGCATCCGGTGTGGTTTCAGAGGATCCCGGCTGAATATAAGAGGCAAACAAGAGCAAGGTCATCAAACCCGCTATAAAAAAAGAATAACGGTTCATCCAGGTTTTCATAAGCATACATTTTAGAAAAAATTAGAAAACAAATCCTTCATGGCTGGTGGACATTGAACCAACCGGGCTTGCAAATATAAAACGAGATTTATCCGGAAGAATAACTTTAACTCCGATCAAACTATCCGTGGCCTTTTAAATATAGGCACCGTGCTGCATGGCTCTCCATACATAATGCTTTGGGCAAACGGTTGCAGTTGATTAGCTACGTGCAGATATGCCGAGGCCGGAATCTCCTGGTCACTACAACCTTTGATCACTACCCGTTTACCGCTATATTGATTCCAATCGTTGTTTTTGATTTTTTCCACCAGTGTTTGTTCGATAGCTTGTGTTTTGTTGCCAAAATAAATATGTCGTACCTGAGGCGTCGCATACGCACTGACCAACATATAAGCCCACATCGGTATGATGGCATCCGCGCTGCAATACACGGTGAGCACCCTGTCTTTATGCACTGACCAATCATAAGCTTTCAACGCTTCCCTGAAATCTTTTTCTTTTAAAATTAATCCCCGGAATAAAAAGTCCTTAAGGTCGAATACGTCCAGGGGTATTTCGCGGATCATATCGTCTAATGCAATGGTTTGCAGATCACTTTCTGCTACCCGGTTAATCAATTCAGGTTCTGAATTCATTCGGGGTTATGATTGGTGGTAGTATCGGGTTCCAGGTCACTGATCATACGCTCGATAGGTATTTCTTCACCGACTTCATTAAAACTGTGATTAAATTCTTTGATCGTCGGTAGTTGTTCAATGCTTTTCAACCCAAAATAGTTCATAAATTTTTCACTGGTAACATATAAAATAGGTTTACCGGCACCTTCCCCCCTGCCTTCAATGGTTATTAATTCTTTCTCCAGCAGTTTTTGAATGGTATGGTCACAATTGACTCCCCTGATTCTTTCGATTTCCGGCTTTGAAACCGGTTGTTTATAAGCAATTATTGCCAGAGTTTCCAGGGCAGTCCTGCTCAACCTCTTCTGATTCATTTGGTTGAGATAAGTTTTAATGATCGGGTGAAAAGCGGGTTTGGTTAAAAATTGATAACCTTCAGCGATATCAATCAGCTCGAAAGCATATTCATCAGCACTGTATTTGGATTTTATATTTTCCAGGCCTTCCAAGACCAGTGAAAGGTCAATTTTTTGTTTGTGGTGACCCTCCAGGCAGGCTATTAAATCTTCGGTCTTCAGGGGTTCTGAAGAAATGAAAATCAAGCTTTCAATTTGTAGTTCCAGTGTTTCCGTCATAATGCTTGTACAAGGGCACAAAATTAATTTAATTTCAATTCAGGAAGTCTATATATTTTGGGCGCTGTGAACCTTCTGGCTGTAGATATTGGAAATTCAGATACGGTATTCGGTGTCTGGACTTTAAACGCAACACTTCCAATTGTATTTCGTATTGAAACAGCATCCATTTTACAAAATCCTTTATTGATACGTCAGGCCCTGGACCTGAAACTATCTCATTTTCCTTCTCCCACTATCGAAAAGGTTATCTTAAGCAGTGTGGTACCCCAGGCCACTGATTTGGTTCGGTCCCAAATTGTTGACTATACCCGATTGCCAATCCAATTACTCGACCATTCCCAATTCCACAAATTACCTATCCAGGTACTAAAGCCGGATGAAATAGGTACTGACCTGGTCGCTAATGCCCTGGCTGCTTATTCCTCCGTGCAACAAAATTGTATTATTGTAGACTTCGGGACTGCTCTCAGCTTTACGACCATCGACCAGGGGGGCAAAATCATCGGGGTGAGCATTGCACCCGGATTGCTGACAGCGCTTAAAGCCCTTACAGCTCATACGGCCCAACTTCAGACGGTACCGCTTACCATGCCACCGTCATCCCTGGGTAAAAACACCGAAGAGGCCATTCAAACCGGAATTCTGTATGGTTATGATGGTTTGGTCAGGGGGATTATCAACGCCCAGGAAAAGGAACTCGGGCTCGACCTCTATGTCATTGTCACCGGAGGATTGAGCCATAGTATTCCCACCTTAAATAACCGAGTCAATCTGTATTCCCCTTACCTTACCCTGGAAGGTTTAAAGATCGCTGCCCATTACCTTTAACGATTTTATAATGATGGGATCAACCGGAATAAGGTCTTTTAGAAAGAATTATGCATTGTATTTTATTGATATTCCGGTGACCGACCTGAAACGGGTCTCAAATTGGATTATTTTTGAAGGAGCAGAACACCATTCAACATGAAATTAAAGCGGGTATATCAATGCTCAAATTGCGGCGCAAAAAGCCCTAAATGGATCGGTCATTGCCCATCCTGCGACCAATGGAATACTTACCTGGAGGAGATCATAGATACGTCTAAATCAGACCAAGCTCTTCGGAAGGCGTTCCGTTCACAAAAAATCGGACTTAAACCGGTCTTGCTAAAAAGCATCAAAAAATCAGGTGAAAAAAGACTGGTTACTCCGGATCAGGAGCTCAACCGGGCATTAGGAGGTGGTTTGGTACCCGGATCCCTTATCCTGATTGGAGGGCAACCCGGGATCGGAAAGTCCACCCTGATGATGCAACTGGCGCTCCAGATGCCAGCCAAAATCCTATACGTTTCCGGAGAAGAAAGTGAAGAACAGATCAAAATGAGGGCCGATCGGATTGGAATTCTACATGACCTCTGTTATGTATTGACCGAAACCGATTTATTGAGTGTGCTCGACGAAGTCAGGTCCCTGGAGCCGGACCTGGTGATCATTGATTCGATTCAGACCCTCACCCTGCCATCGCTGGAATCCATTCAGGGAAGTATTAGCCAGGTAAGGGAATGTACCGCGGAGATTCAGAAATATGCCAAACAAACCGGGATCCCATTTATACTGATAGGGCATATCAATAAAGAAGGAATGATAGCAGGGCCAAAGGTATTGGAACACATTGTCGACGTGGTACTCCAGTTTGAAGGAGATTCTTTACACGCATACCGGATCCTGCGGACCAGAAAAAACCGTTTTGGATCCACCGATGAAATGGGGCTATACGAAATGCAATCCAATGGACTCCGGCAGATCAATAACCCCTCTGAACTTCTGCTTTCCCAGACCGAAGAAAATTTGAGCGGCAGCGCTGTTTGTGCTACCATGGAAGGGCAGCGTCCGGTATTGCTGGAGGTCCAGGCCCTGGTGAGCACGGCGATCTACGGCACAGCCCAGCGCTCAGCGACCACTTTTGATAGCCGGAGATTGAGCATGATGCTGGCTGTGTTGGAAAAAAGGGTGGGCTTAAAATTTTCTACCTACGACGTTTACCTCAATATCGCCGGCGGATTGAGGATCAGTGACCCCGCCCTGGATTTAGCCGTCGTAGCAGCCCTGGTATCTTCGTTACAGGACATACCGGTGGATAAGAACATTGCATTTGCCGGAGAAATCGGATTAAGTGGTGAGATCCGTGCCGTGAGCCGGATAGAGCAGAGGATCCAGGAGGCAGAACGGCTTGGATTTGGAAAAATTTTTATCTCCAGCAACAATCTCAAAGGATTGTCCAAATCAAAATTCAAGATAAAAGTTATCGGACTGGGTAAGGTCAATGATGTGCTGAGTGAATTATTTGGTTAATTCACAATCAGCTTTTTATTTTCGATGATTTGTTGCTCAATCATGTCCGGGAGCTTCCGGTATTCATATTGTTGATTTCTCAGTTGTGGTTCATACCCAGCTTCCCGGATGGCGTGCTGGATGCCCTGGGCAGTAAAACGATGAGGAGCTCCCGCCGCGCTGACTACATTTTCTTCAATCATGATACTTCCCATATCATTGGCCCCTGCATGGAGGCAGATTTGGGCAGTTGCCTTGCCTACGGTGAGCCAGGATGCCTGGATATTTTTAATATTGGGTAACATGATCCTGGATAAAGCGATCATACGGATATATTCTTCGGAAGTGGTATTATTTTCTGCCCGTTTTAGCCTTTGTAACAAGGTCCCTTCATCCTGAAATGGCCAGGGAATAAAAGCAAGGAAACCAACAGCACCGGAGGGTTTTTCTTCCTGCACCTGCCTTAACCTGACCAAATGCTCCATTCTTTCTTCAATGGTTTCTACGGTTCCAAACATCATCGTGGCTGAGGTGGTAAGGTCTAAGCGGTGGGCGGATCTCATAACATCGAGCCATTCGTCCGTAAGACATTTGCCCCTGGCAATTAAGTTCCGGACCCGGTCTACCAGAATTTCAGCGCCCGCGCCCGGGAAGGAGTCGAGCCCTGCTGCTTTCAAAGCGGCAAGCGTTTCGTAATGAGTAGTCCCGGAAATTTTAGAAATATGGGCTATCTCGGGGGGGCCGAGTGCATGCAGTTTTAATTGGGGGAAACGTTTTTTTAAATCGCGAAATAACGCAGTGTAATAATTCAAGCCCAGGTCGGGATGGTGTCCACCCTGGAGCAATAATTGCTCTCCTCCGTAACGGAATAATTCTTCGATTTTGTTTTTGTATTGCTCCAGGCTGGTAATGTAGCTATCGGCATGACCGGGGACTCTGTAAAAATTGCAGAATTTGCAATTGGCGACACACACGTTGGTGGTATTGCTGTTGCGGTCAATGATCCAGGTAACCCGGTTACCCGGCACCTGCATCTGCCTGAGCCGGTGGCCCGTCGCCATTAGTTCTCCCAGGCTGGCATTCCGGAATAAATAAGCGCCTTCCTCAATACTCAAAGCTTCCCGGCTTAATGCCTTTGATATCATCTTGCCCAGATCCATAAACACAAAAGTACTATCCTTTGTGCCATTCCCTGCGATTTACCATCTTCATTCAGCCCCGGAACCCAGTTAATTGCCTGAAAATCTCCGGATTAAATTATTGGTCAGGATTTATTTTTTGATTTTTTTGCATTATCTTTGCGCCCGTGTTGTATTCGGAATCTGGAAGGGAACCAAAAGTTCCCTTCTGCATTTATACACTCTATGTTGATTGAAGAAACAATTAAAACCTGGATAACAGAAAAGTTTACTGAAGAAAGCTTTAGGGACTGTTTTCTGGTTGAGGTGTCGTACAACGGCCGTCAACTTATCGTGTATCTGGATAGTGATATTAAACTGGATCTGGACAAGTGTGCTGTGATCAGCCGGTGGCTGGCCCATAAAATGGAAGAAGCAGATTTAATCCAGGAAGCTTTTACCCTGGAGGTTTCGTCCTCCGGGCTCGACAGGCCAATCAAAATGCATCGTCAATACCTGAAAAATATTGGCCGTATGGTTACCGTTCATACTGTTGCAGGTAATATCATTGAAGGGAAACTGACCGAAGTAAATGGTGATCTGATTACCCTTCAACAGGAAGTAATTGAAAAAGAGAAAAATAAAAAAATAAAAAAAACGATTGAAGTGGTGATCCACCAATCCGACATTCTAAAAACATTTATTCAAATAAAATTTTGATCCATGATCAATTTGGTAGAAACATTTTCAGAGTTTAAAGCGGGCAAAAACATTGACCGGCCAACACTCATGCGCGTAATGGAAGATGTATTCCGCACCTTAATCAAGAAAAAGTACGGTACGGACGAAAATTTTGACGTCATCGTAAATACTCAAAAAGGCGATCTCGAATTGTGGCACGTTCGCCAGATCGTCCCGGACGGTGAGGTATCGGATCCCAACAAAGAAATATCCGTTTCCGAAGCCAGAGAAATCGACCCGGACTATGATGTGGGTGAAGAGTGTTATGCTAAGCTGGAGTTGGAAGATTTTGGCCGAAGGTCCATCATGGCTGCCCGACAGACTTTAATTTCCAGAATATTGGAATTGGAAAAAGATGAGGTCTTTCAAAAATATGCCGAACGAAAAGGTGAAATCATTCTGGGCGAAGTCAATCAGGTATTGCCCCGTGAAATCCTCGTGATCGACGACACTACCGGAAACGAACTGGTATTACCTAAAGGGGAAATGATCAAAGCTGATCATTTCAGAAAAGGGGATATGGTGAGAGGTGTGATCAAGGATGTCATTATGAAAAACAACCTTCCCTCCATTATCATTTCACGAACCGACAATGCGTTTTTAGAAAAACTCATGGAACATGAAGTGCCCGAAATTGAAGATGGATTGATCACCATTAAAAACATCGTAAGGATACCGGGCGAGCGGGCAAAAGTAGCTGTTGAATCCTATGATGACCGCATTGACCCTGTTGGAGCCTGCGTGGGTATGAAGGGATCGCGTATCCACGGTATTGTCAGGGAATTGAGAAATGAAAATATTGATATAGTCAATTATACCAATAACCTCACCCTGTATATTCAACGGGCGCTCACACCTGCCAAAGTAACCAAGATAGAAATTGATGAAGCACACAAAAGGGCTTCTGTTTATTTAAAACCGGATCAGGTATCCCTGGCTATCGGCAAAGGTGGATCCAATATCAGGCTGGCCAGTAAATTGACCGGTTTTGAAATTGATGTTTACCGCGATACGGAAGAAGGTGCAGAAATCGATGATGTCGATCTCGATGAATTTACTGATGAAATCGAAGCCTGGATCATCGATACCCTCAAAGGAATTGGTTGCGACACCGCACGCAGTGTATTGACCTTAAGCAGGGAAGAATTGATCAGGCGATCCGACCTGGAAGAAGAAACGGTGGATGAAGTACTCCGGATCCTCACCAGTGAAATGGATGAAGAAGGCAATTGACCTGGATGATGGGGGAAGAATTAGGTATTAGAAAATTTATATATGGCTAAAAATTTAGTAAAAACAGCGTCAGAGTTAAATGTTGGGACCAGTTCAATTGTAGAACATCTTGAAAAAAAGGGTTTTACGATTGAAAACAAACCCAATGCTAAGCTGTCTGATGAAATGTATGATGAACTGATTAAAGAATTCAGTTCGTCCATTGCTGTTAAAGAAAAAGCAGACCATTTAGTCATAGGTAAAGCCAGTGCCTCACACCAAGCCCCTCCACGGCGTGAATCCGTAGCTCCCCCACCCCCGCCACCACCTGCGCCACCGAAACCGGTCAAACCGATAGAACCCCCCGCACCTGAAATCAAAACCCCGATCGTGCCCAAACCAGGTCCGGATGAGTTTAGCCACAAAGCCCCAGAACTTGCTAAAATAAAAGTGGTCGATAAGATTGACCTCGACCCTAAAAAGAAGAAAATACCTGAAATTGTTGAACCTGAATCTCCGGAAGCAGAACAACCTAAACCCTTAGAAATACCGGTAAAAGTCCCGGCTCCTGTGGTAGAACCACCGGTCCTGGAAGGGGGCGTGGTAGAGGATATGCATCGATCGGAAACCCCGCAACTAAAGGGATTGAAGATCATGGGTAAAATCGATACAGATAAATTTGATAAGTCCAAGAAGAAAAAAGAAGATCTCCTTGTACCCATCACCGAAGACCCTAAAAAGAAAAAACTGGTCGCTTCTTCTGATGAAGAACTAAAGAAAAAAAGGAAACGCAAACGCAAAAAAATAGAGCCCTCCAGCCCATCAGCAGCTCCCGGCACCGGAGGTCCCAACATTGGCCGAAGGGAAAGAGGCCCGAATGATGTAAAAGAAATTTCACAAAAAGAAATCGATGACCAAATACGCGCTACGATGGCTCGTTTGGGAAGCAATACAAAAAGCAAACGACAAAAAATAAGAAGGGACAACCGTTCCAGGATCCGGGAAAAAATAGAATTAGAAGAACAGGCACAGACCACTTCTGATCTGCAGGTGACCGAATTTATGACCGTTTCAGAACTGGCCTCTTTACTCAATGTAAAGCCGGCTCAAGTCATCATGACTTGTATGAACCTGGGGGTCATCGTGTCCATAAATCAACGACTTGATGCTGAAATCATTGAATTGGTTTCAGAAGAATTTGGACACAAAGTCTCCTTCATCTCCGCTGAAGAATCCACCGATCTCGATGAAAAAGAAGATGATACACCGGAGGATTTAGTTTCCCGTGCCCCTATAGTCACCGTCATGGGCCACGTAGATCACGGCAAAACATCCCTGTTGGATTATATCCGCAGTGCCAATGTGGTTTCCGGGGAAGCAGGAGGTATTACCCAGCACATCGGGGCATATGAAGTAAAAGTTGGAGAGAAACAAATCACATTCCTCGACACTCCGGGTCATGAAGCGTTTACAGCTATGCGCGCCAGAGGTACCAAAATGACAGATGTCGCCGTCATCATTGTAGCGGCAGATGATAATGTCATGCCTCAGACTAAAGAAGCAATTTCACACGCCCAGGCCGCCAATGTGCCTATAGTATTTGCGATCAACAAAATCGATAAATCCAACGCCAATCCGGATAAAATCAAACAGGAACTGGCCTCCATGAATCTATTGATTGAAGAATGGGGAGGAAAAATCCAGTCGCAGGATATCTCCGCCAAGACCGGCCTCAATGTGGACAAACTGATGGAGAAGATTTTGCTCGAAGCAGAGGTATTGGACCTCAAAGCCAATCCCAACCGCATGGCAACCGGCACGGTGATTGAAGCTTCCCTGGACAAGGGACGTGGTTATGTCACCAAATTATTGGTTCAAAACGGCAGCCTTAAAGTGGGTGACCCACTGCTGGCAGGTGAACATTTCGGCCGGGTCAAAGCGATGTTCAATGAGTTTGGTAAAAAAATTGACGCCGCCGATCCTTCCAGCCCTGTGCTTATTTTGGGGATGGCCGGTGCACCTCAAGCCGGTGAAAAGTTTAAAGTATATGCTGATGAATCTGAAGCCAAAGACCTCGGACTTCGACGCGCCCAAATCAACCGGGAGCTGGCTACCAGGACCAACAAACGTATATCCCTGGATGAAATAGGCCGCCGATTAGCTTTAGGTACTTTTAAAGAACTTAAGATAATTGTCAAAGGAGATGTGGATGGTTCCGTAGAGGCTTTATCCGATTCGCTGATTAAGCTCTCGATCGAAAAAATTCAGGTCTCTGTAATCCATAAAGCTGTGGGGGGAATCACTGAATCCGATGTATTGCTGGCCTCAGCTTCTGACGCTATCATCATAGGTTTCCAGGTAAGGCCATCTGCGAGTGCCAGAAAACTGGCTGAAAAAGAAGGAGTGGAAATCAAAACCTACTCCATCATCTACGAAGCCATCGAAGTAATTAAAGCGGCTATGGAAGGTATGATCGAACCCACGAAAGAAGAAAAAGTGGTGGCTAGCATTGAAGTCAGGGAAGTCTTTAAGATTTCCAATATTGGCACGGTAGCCGGATGTTTTGTCACAGAAGGCCGTGTAATGAAAAACACTCCGATCCGGTTAATCCGCGATGGAATTGTAGTATACCCTGCCAGGGACAACAACACGGCTAAAATCGCTGCCTTAAAGCGCTTCAAAGACGATGTCAAAGAAGTAAAAAGCGGATTGGAATGTGGTATTTCCATTGAAAACTTCAGTGACATCAAAGTCGGAGATATCATTGAAGGGTATGAAATCAGTGAAGTAAAAGCTAAATTAAATTAAAGCATACGCCGCTTAACCAGACTGAACTCAAATCCTTTTTAGACGAATATGTCGAAAAGTATGAGACCCCTGATTTTATTCCGGGTGATCCCATCTCCGTACCTCACCGATTTCAATCCCTTCAGGATATTGAGATCAGTGGTTTGTTTGCCGCTGTATTTTCCTGGGGACTTCGAAAAACCATTGTATCCAAAAGCAATGAGCTGATGAAACGGATGGGCGATCAGCCCTACCGGTTTGTTGTTGATCATTCTTCATCCGATTTGAAGAAACTGACCGGGTTCAAACACCGTACCTTTCAGGAAGACGACTTGTTTTATTTTATTCGATTCCTGAAACATTATTATTCCAAAAATATTTCCCTGGAGACCGCATTTATACAACAAAATGATACCGGGGATCCATCCATAAACCTGGAAACATTTTACACGCATTTTTTTAATTTGACGGATGTCCCCCGGCGGACCCGAAAGCATATTTCCCACCCCGGCACCTTGTCGTCTTGCAAGCGTTTGTGTATGTATCTCCGATGGATGGTACGACCTGCAATAAAAGGCGTGGATTTTGGTTTATGGCAAAGAATCAAACCAGCTCAGCTTTATATTCCCCTGGATGTCCATGTCCACCGGGTTGCCACCCGCTTAGGTTTGTTAAACACCGAAAAGAAAAACTGGTCTGCTGTGACTAAACTGACCCGGAATTTGCAGGCATTGGATGCTGAGGATCCGGTAAAATATGACTTTGCTTTATTTAACCTGGGTCAGTTAAAACATCCTTTATAAGATGTCTTTTTCAAATTTTAATTCGTGTATCAGCTGGTTGCCATCCATATTTTTATAGGAAATATAGACCCTGAATTTAGTTTTATCTGCAATCAGGCTACCTATACCCATATAAGCGTCCCTGCCCTTGGTGATCCCTTCATGGATTATTTTATTAGACCGGATATTGGAGGCCATTACAAAAGCTTTTATTTTTTCTATAGCCTGCTCTTTGCTCACGGTTTGTTCTTCCTGATCAATAATAAAGGTGATTTGAGGGGCAAAATATTTATTAAAATACTCCTTGTCGTTCCGGACAATAGCGTCCAGCGCGGTTTTAACCGTCTGTGCTTCAAGAGGTACAAAGAAGGCCGATAACATGACAAAAGTGAGCATTTTCATTTTAAAGATTTATTATTAGAACTTTTAATGACGTATTATAGGTTCAAAGGTATAGCTAAATAATAGTTAAAATTATTGAGTTTCCAATGATTTCAATACTCTAATTTTGCCCAAATTTAATACATGTCTGAAGTAAACAAACTGGCTTTGATCATCCTGGATGGTTGGGGATTGGG
>JAWXBI010000281.1:0-20448 GCA_034439915.1 Saprospiraceae bacterium
ATTGGGATCGGGGTGGTCAGTAATGGCCGTGCTCCGATGCTCGGAGCCCCGGGTACTCCGAACTGAAATTGAAGCAATTCAGGAAGAGAACGGATTAAACCCAACTTTTGTAGTGTCGGGTGCCGCTGCCGCTGATGATGCAAAGCATATCACCATGGGCGACCTTAAGCGTCGCTCAGTTAATCCCTGACAAAACTGCAAAAGCAGTTTTCGTCAGCTCATGACGCTTCGGTCAGCGTCCGCCCTTTTAGGGCTGATATGCTTCGCATCATCAGACCCAAAGGGCGGCCCTTCAAGCAGCTATCGCATTCAACTGCAAAATTCCATCTAACTCGTCGTATTTGGTTTGTAGATGAGGGAATAATTCAATACTATTTATTTGCATTGGTTCTATTGATTTTGAAATATTCCACAGGCACATTAACATTGATTCCGGGCCGCAGGCACCTCATTTTGGTAAAAAAATACCCCTGATACCCTGTGCCAGGCTTGCCTTAGGTAAAGCATTCAGCAAATCATGAAGTCGTGAATAGATTTTCAATAAAGACATTTTAATCGGATAAGATACTTCAATAATCTTTACAATAAAACCTTATGTATGACAGGGCGTACTTACAGCACGCCGTATTTACCCTTACGCGTTTTTACCTATAGTAAATCCCTCCGGGATAGAAGGCATTATTACATTTTCTAGCCGAAGTTTGTAAGCCAATATTCAGAACTGCCTATGTATAGGCCTCATCCATACCTGAAATTTAATTGCGCGATCACAGCGTTAAAAGTACCATGAATGGATGGTGTACCCACTCGTATATTGAAAATGTACAAGTCTGCATTGTCCTGTCAATAATTCATTCTGTTTTCTGTATAGAATCGTAAGGGCTGGGCAATCCATTTTTTTTAAGCAGGGTTATTATCCGTATCCGGATAAACCGCTGTAAGACCGGATAGATATTGACATACAGATTCAGTAAAAATAAAAACACGATGTCGAATAATGTCAGTTTTTTGTCTATCACCAAGATCAACAGCACAAATAAAAATGCTCCCAGAATATGACGCCATTCATAGTTTCTGGTTTTTAGCTCCAACCGGCGCAAAGCCTCTGTGAGGGGAAGGTTGTCCGGATTAAACTGGTTGAGCTTTCCCCATCTTCTTGCCAGATCACCCGAAGTGGGCAGGTATTTTTTAAACGTACGGATTCCTATAAAATCATATATAGTCTTCTCCTTTATTTGTTCAAAATCCCGGGGTTTGAAATAGTTTAATATCCAAGGACTGCCTGTTTGCATGTGATAAAATTAAGCCTGATTTTCAGAAATCCGCGCACGCTCTCCGGTTCAACCTAAAAATTATTTTGAAAATTAAAGATCCAGTGTTATCCCAATTGGTCCGTAAGTTCACTATAGCGGCCACCCCAGGGTATGTTTCCAATGGCTTGAACCACTTGTCCCCCTTCAGAAAGTTTAAAAAAAGTCTGGAGTTCTGGTTCCTCCTCACAGTGATTTCCCTGCTGGTCGGGCTTAGCCATGGTTTGAAATGCATCTCGGCGTGTATTCATTTATTGCAACTATATGGTTTCAAATAATTACGCAACTACCTGATGACGCAAATAATTTTAAATTATTTCTTAAAAAATGCAGCCGGTAAAATAAAAGTAAAAAAATTGGACAGGGTAAAAAGGACATTTATTTGACCGCGGCGAATTTGTTCTAACACCCTGATTTTTGTAATGTTACTATTGATCGGAGTGGATGGAGATTTCTTTTTGGCCTTCGAATATAAAAAAGTAACCACTGTTTTGTCCTATGATTTTTACTGGTCTGATCGAATTATCAGAGAGCGTAATGGCATGACCGGATTTAAACAGGCCTTGTTGGATTTTGTTTTTAGTCGAAAGACCGGAGCCGATCTTCAACCCGATAAATAGGTGGCAAAAAATACCATGATAATCGATAAGCGTCCGTTGGTTTTTGTGGAAGCTAACTTTTCTTCCATATTATCGATGTCTTTCACTTGTTTTTTATACCATTCTTTTTCTTGGTTTTTCACATGAAATGCGGGATTAGATGGACATATAATAAATGCACCATACCGATCATGAAGATGACCATTAGGAGGACCCTGAAATCCTGGAACAGGGTATTGACAGTGGGCATCAAAACGTCAGAAACCGCAGAATAGCTCAGAATATTAATAGTTAAAAATTTAAATAGATGACATCACCGATAATGCCCAATAGGATGAGATAACGGTATCCCAGTGATAAATATTCCTGAACCGTATATGAATTGGATTGGGCTTTGGAAAATTTTTCATTCATACCAATATACCCTGATGCCATTTTAGAAGGTTTATCCCCGGATCAGAAAGGATTAAAGATAACCCGGTGCCCGATAGCTGCAGAACATTACAGATAGGAAGAAGTAGATAAATTCAATCCTGTTGCCATAGTGTTGCAAATGAGTGCAGTCATCTTTACTTTTAGGAGTGGTTTCAGAACATTTTGGTAAAATGGGTGTGGAAGAAAAGTCCGGTTGGGTAAGGAAGACAGCAGTACATCGATATCAGGATGTACTGGAGAGAAGTCGGGATATGTAAAGCTTGCCCGTTAGATCTTGATCAAGTATAGCACAAGCAATATACTCAGGATAAGGATGGCCACTGTAAGGCCCAGGACCAGGCTTGAAGAAGACAAAAATGTCTGGTGCCTTATTTGTTTTTCTGTTTGTTTGAATTTAAGGTAAGCTAACAACAATATCAAGGCACTGAAAGCAACCAGTAAAGTCCCAATGGAAGAGGAAAGGGTTGAGGACGATTCAAGAGGAGCGGATTTGCCCAGAATTAGGGAGAACTGGGTGACGAACAGTGAAAATTTGACTATCACAAAGCCAAAAGCCATAATTCCGATAGAAGTTCGGATCCAGGCCAATAACGTTCGTTCATTCGCCAAATGTTCCCGCACATGTGGATTGTCATTTAGTAGTTCATCTTTCATCATGCAGATCTTTTTATTTCTTTTCGATCAATAATATGGATAGGTCTTTAGATTATCCGGTTTCCGTGGTCGCTTCGGAAACAAAGGTTGATAAAATCAGCCGGAATCCGTATACCTTAAGATTTGGCCGCTCAAAATCCAGGTCCTCAGATGGTTTAAATCCCAGGTTTTCATACATCTTCCAGGCGGTTTTCATCGATTGTGTGGTATGCAGGATCAATTGATTTAAACCCTGTGACCTGGATTTATTTATACACTCCTTGACCAGCTTTTTCCCAATTCCCTGTCCCTGATAGGCTGGGTCAACAGCCAATAAACGAAAACCTGCTGCATTGACTTCCCGGGTCGCAGATCCCCCTGATCCGTAGTATTTCATATCTTTAAAATATACCAGCCCGCCGGCTATTTTATCGTCAGCAGAGACCGCAACCAATAGCTCGGTATCTGGTGTGAGAGTCAGGTCCCCGATGTTGGCAAGCATTTTATAATATTCCGGTTGTTCCTCTGGACTGGGGAATCCTTCCAGTAGGGAATATACCCGTACCATAAGTTTTCCTATAGCGTTGTATTCATCGGGCTTGGCATTTCTAATCCTCAAATCCACATCGGGTTTTTCGCTATTTAAAACCATCAGCAAATATAGGGGTGACCGGCAGCTCCTGGCAGGTTTCGGAAAAAAATCAATGTATTCTTTGAGCTCATGACAGGATTCCCGGAATATATAGAGCCTGCGGATATCGTCAAATATTTCTTTCATTCCGTCAGGACAAATTTAAAGGTTAGCAGATGCCTTTTATCCTTTTTATGCTTTTAAGCCCTTCAACGGGATATTAAGTCGTCGAATTTCATACAGGACTAAATCTATTCTTTCATTCAGCGGGATTTCTCCTTCGATTCTTAATACCGGACAGTTAAGTAATTTAATCCATTGGTTATGCACTGCGAGAGACCTGCCTGTAAAATCAGGGTCGTCATATTGTCGAACATAATCCATGAATTCTCTGGTTCTAGATTCTGTCACACCTGTATTTGGTCTGTCTTTATTTCGTTCTGATTCTCTTTTTTCAAGCCTGGCCATTCTGGTTGAAAGGGGTAAATATAGAAAGACGGCTAGGCTAAAAGCGGTATGCCAATAGGGTCCCCAACTTACCAGGGAACCGCTGAGGATCACATGTTGATATTTTGCAGCATCCGCGGTTAAATGTTTGATTCTATCGGCGACTGGCCTTTTTTCCTGGTATGGAGGATCAGTCTGTTTCCAATAATAATCATCGGCATCCAAATGTATATATTGAATTCTTTTTCCTAATTCCATTCCCAAGGTAGTAGTTCCGGATCCGGATGCACCGAAAATCAGCAATTTCATTTTATTGAATAGTATTATTCCAGAGCCTCGATAAAGCAAGACGATATTACTATGATTTGACTTGATGAGGCAACGCTCCTAATTCAACGATTGTTCAAAATGTATATAAAGTAACCTTTCAGTATTGACGATAAGACCCTGATGGTTCTTTTAATTAAAAGCGATGTTAATGGAAGACAGCTACTGCCAGTATTACAATTGCAAGACCAACCAACAAAATAATCTTACTCAGATTTTCGATTTTTTTTAAGTGAATTTCGGGCTGTCCCTGTTTTGCCTTTCTGGCGTAAGAAGATACAATACCAATCATGGCAGCCAGCACCAGCACCAATACTAATTTAGCAGTCAACAGAGGGGTAGAGGACAGAACACGCCAATATGGAGTCATCAAATACCCTCCGGATATGATCAGCAGGGTCAATCCAATATGTCCCAGTTTGCTCAAAGCGAAAGAATTTAACCTGAATTTTTGTGCTTCCGCGGCTTCCATTTTAGCGCTGGCCATTCCCAGGAATATAAAAGCAAAACTGGTCCCGATACCCATAGCCAGGCCTAAGAAGTGAATGATTAACATGACATCTTTCATGAGCAATTATTTTGATCTAAATGTATAACTAAAATAGAAATTAAAAATGTTTGTATAGTAAACTGGATTAACTATGATTTAAAACCTGGTCAGCGGGAAACCACCTTGATAGCATAAAATTCTTTTAAGTGACTGATATTTATGCTGTTGGTCGAAAGTTTGAGGACGGCTTTATCCCGGTCATATAATTTTTCTACCGATTGCACAGCGAATGGCAGTTCTACAGTAATATTCTGGACCGGGATCAATTCCCGGAAAGGCCTTTGGGAACTGCTGCTGGTATTGACCAGGGACAGTTGGTAGGTCTTTGCATGTTGTGAGCTTTGATTCAGGTAGATATGTACAGATGCCGGCGCATTGGTTTTTAATTTGATTGATTTACCGAGCAAGAAGTTTATTGCATTGGTAATTAGTTGATTATAATCAGGATGGCCGATCGTGCCGTTCAATCGTTCGATTTCATTGGCAAAATATATCGATTCTCCTTTCCCAAATCGATTACGCACCAGGATTGGGTGGGTAGATTCCCAATTAGCCGGAAAAGCGTTTTCGGGCGGTTGATTGTTGATTTTAGGCAGATATCCAGTGACAGCCTCTGCCCCCGGTAATGTCTGGGTCAATAAGGTCCGGCCTCCGTTATGAAGGAGCTCAGTTTTTTCCATGCCCTGGACCAATTCATTTCGCCGGATTATTTTTTGATAGCAGTCCATTTCCGTATTGACTACCTCGTGGAGGTTCGTCACGCCGAATACTTCACCAAGGCCAAAGTCTGCTCGGGCCTGGCCATGTTCATCATACATGGAAGTTTGAAATGAAGAAATCAATTTTCCCCCTTGGTATACCCAATCTTTGATAATATTCAGATGTGCAGTGCTCAGTGCAGCGGTATTAGGTAAAAACAAGATTTTAAATGGCTGCAATGCTTCCGGTGAAATAAGTTTGTCTGAAATAAAACCGTACTGATAATGATTTTCAGCCAATAATCTTTGCAATCCCCGCATCGATCCTGTAAATGCATCATCACCAATGAGCTCACCGGATGGTTTGGAATAAAATATTCCGATATCGGTCACCGGTTTAAGATCTTGCAATAAGGATTCATTTTTTTGTAAGTATTGATAGGCATCGGTTGTCAGGTAAGCATTCCGGCTATCCGGTGCATTTGCTGGATAAGATCCATTAAAATAACAATTCCAGAGTCCTCCCGCTGACGCTACAGCTTCCCATAGCCACAACCTGGAATCCAATGGAGGATCATAAATATACCGGTGTTCCGTTCCATTTCCTCCAAATAGAATTACGGGAGCTTTATGGGGTTCCAGCGATTTTAGAAACTTGATAATGGCCGCCGGATACCAGATGTCTTTATACTCTACCCGGGCTGTGTTGTCTGCCACGAAAGCCACAATAACAAAAAAATCAAAGTATTCGGCCGCGCTGTACAGGCTGATGCCGGTATGTTTTTGCTGTTCGATTTTATACATATCAAACACCTCGGCGGCGTATGACTTATCGTTACCGAATTTTTTTACTGTGCTGCGCATCTTAGTCAATTGTTTGGCAGCCACTCCTTCATTCCAATGATAATATTCCTCCCAATCCTGGGCAGAACTTGCTTTCACCGGGATCTCTTTCCGGAGACTCGCTCTAAAATCAGTCTGACACCGGTCGCAATAACAGGTGTGATGAAAATTGACGGAGTTGTGCCATATACCATCCAACTTGTAATTTTCCATAATTTGACTGATGTATTCCACGGCATGTTCATTACGATAGTGACTATTATAACAGGGAGCATAGAGTGGGGGAGTGGTATAATTTAATATGACGGGCTGCCCTTTTTCATCTTTAGCAAACCAATCGGGGTGCAGATCATAACGCTCTTTTTCCACTCCCCGGAAATCTACCCGCGCTATGACTTTTATATTTTCCCCATGACATCCTTCAACGATTTCTGCGAGCAGGTCCCTTTTGCCGATATAAGGATTGACCTTTGCCATCGGAAGGGTGTTTTGAAAAAAATCGACCACACCACCCCCGTTGACCACCAGGGTATTGGCGGAGACCTCCTTCATATATTGGATCAGGCTGTCCACATTATAATCAGTGGCATCAGTTTGCCTCATGACGGTTTGAAGGATGCGCATGGGTTTGTGATACCAATAATCCGTTTCCACTCGTTGGGCAGTTAGTTGAACAGTTGCCAATAGGGTGCATAATAAAAACTTGCCCATACGGATCGTTTTTTTTTATAAAAATCAAAGTTAATATTCCGGTAGTCGACAGCGGATAATTCCTTAAATGAAAATTAGGATTGTGTTTCTATCTTTCTTGCGAAAGCGTCTGGGGTTCAATATTTCGGAATAAGTGTTTGAACCACAGGCGAGTCCGTAGATCAACTTGCCCATAAGACCCTATCTAAAGGAGATGGATAGGTGAAGGGGAATCTAAATCAACCTTAAATTAAATTCAGCAAACAAATTATTTTGCGAAATACATTGCCGCTTCGCCACTCCGTGTCTCGCTGTTCGAGCGTCTCTTCCAGACCGATCGGGACTCGAACCAATATTTAATTCACTTTTTGGTCAGCCCCTACCTACTCAGGCCTTATAACCTTGTCTAAATAACTTAAACAGCAGGCCCTAATTAATCCATAAGGCAGGTACTTTTTATCAAAGCAATAATTAAACTGAGGATTTTATTTCCTGGCTTTAGGAACCAACGTTGAGCTCCATACCTCTCAGCTCGTCGGGAGTGAAAAATAAAATGTAGCCCCCTGATCCACAATGCCTTCAGCCCAGACTTCACCGCCGTGTCGTTCGACAATCCTTTTTACCAGCAGCAGGCCTACTCCGGTTCCTTCAAATTCATAGAGACTGTGCAACCTTTGAAAAGCGCCAAATAGCTTATCATAAAGTTTCATATCAAATCCGGCCCCATTATCTTTCACAAAAAAAGTAATCGAATCGTCTTTCATTTCATATCCCATACTGACCACCGGATTATCTTTCTTCGAAGAATATTTCACGGCATTTGAAATCAGATTGACCAGGACCTGCTCCATCAATGATCCATCTGCTTTGGTTACCGGCAAACTGGTCATTTGAAGAATAGCACGGTGAGGAGAGTTGAAGTTGAGATTGTCCCAGACGTTACGAACCAATTCTGCCATGTCCACCTGCTCGAGGTGTAATTGAATTTTTTCATATTTGGCAATCCGGAGAAGGTCTTCGATGATGTTGTTCATTCTCTTCCCGCTGCTGCTAATCCGTTCGAGCAAATCTTTGAGGTCGTCGTTGAATGCAGCAGCATATTCGGTTTCAATTATTTTTGTAAATCCAATAATAGCCCGCAGCGGTGCACGAAGGTCGTGCGTAACGGAATACGAAAAAGCTTCCAGCGCTTTATTCGCTTCCACCAACTCGATCGTTCGGTCTTTTACTCTCTGTTCAAGGGATTCATTAAGGGAGCTGATTTCTGCTTCGGCGTTTTTCCGTTCAGTGATATCGCGGTAATTCAAGATAAACCCTTTTACACCGATATTATCCAGGAGGTTGATGATGGTTCCCTCGATCCAGATGTATTGACCATCTTTATGAAGGATACGAAAATTATTTTGTATGGGAATTCCCGGAGAGATCAGCGCTTGTTGAAATTCATAGAGGGCCATGGGTATATCGTCCGGATGGACAAAATCGAAAATCTTTTTATCTTTTGCTTCCTCCAAGGAATAACCGGTAATCCTTTCCACCGAAGGACTTCTGTAGATTATTTCTGCTGTTGAATTGATGAGGATAATGGCATCGCTGATATTATCCGTCAAAGCGCGGTGTTTTTCTTCACTTTGTTTTAGTTGTTCCTCGGCAAGTTTTCGTTTAGTATTGTCGGTCGAAAAGATCATGACATGGGACACCAGGCCATCGGTGAGAATAGGTGCAAAACGGGCGTTTACCCATCTGTCAAACCACATCGCGTTTTGAATTTCCTGACTTTGCCCAGTTTTAAAACAGTTTTGGACAGCCTGCAGGGCATCGGATTGACTCTGATCCGGCAACGTGGAAATAAAATCCATTCCGTTCAATTCAAGTACCGGAGTGCTCCCGGGAATCCCCCTATTTATAGCCTCAATCTTATTGTATTTATTAATTAAAACAATCTGGTCAGGAGAATTTTCAAATTGATATTTAAACCATTCTGTTGCCCTTTTGCGTTCTGTGATGACTTCGGTGAGCATGATGATTCCTCCAATTTCCCCATTGGCCTTATGCCAGGGATGTATTTCCCATTTTAGCCATTCTTTGCTACCATCGGCCCGGATAAACGAATCCTCATCACTTTTTTCAATGGTTCCGTTAAGGCATCGATGATGGATAGCCTTCCACTCCTGGGATATTTCAGGAAAGATTTCATAATGCGTTTTTCCGATCAAGGTTTGCCCACTGAGGTTATAATCAGTGATCCACCTCCTGCTCATTGCCAGATACCTCATCTCTTTGTCAAACATGGCCAGGGAGGCAGGACTGTGCACAATAAATAAGGTCAATTGTTCCTTCTGCTCTATCAGCAGGGACTCCATCCTTTTGCGCTCTGAAATATTCCTAAACATGCCATCGACATAGGTGGGGGTGCCATCCGGATCTCTGACCAGACGGGCATTTAACGTAGTGTATACCAGCGAGCCATTGCTGGATTTAAACCTGATTTCATAGTCTTTCAATACACCGTGTTCCAGTAGTAGATCTAATACTTTTTCACGATCGGAAGGCTGATTATAAAGTTTATACACGGAGGTGCCTATTATTTCATCGCGTTTATACCCCAAATGATTTAATACGGAAGGACTCATATTGAGTATAGTCCCTGAAAAGCTGGTTTGGAAAGATACGTCCTGAATATTTTCAAAAATATCACGGTATTTTTTTTCACTCTCCCGTATGGCTTCTTCACTCTGTTTTCGTGCGGTAATATCACGCGCAATGGCCAGGTATTTATTTCCTTCCAATAGCCTGGCATTGACTTCCATATCCACTCGGGTCCCGTCTTTTTTCAACCACCGCTGTTCACTTATCTGTGTTTTTTGGTTATCCAGTGATGAAAAATGCATGGACCTTTTTGATTTTTCTTTCGGATCAATGATGTCTGAAATTTTCAATTTTAAAAATTCCTCATGATTATATCCCAGGAGTTTTCTGGCACTGGCGTTGACTTCACTTATAGACATGTCTTCGTTTAGAAGGAAAATAGAGTCCCCGGCCTGGTCCACCAAAGACCGGTATTTTTCTCCTATTTCGGCTAATTTATTGTTGCTTTCCTGGAGATTCCTGATTAATTCTTTAATATTTCTGACTATCTTGGATGAAAACAAACCGGCAAGGATTAAAGAAAGGGCTATTAAGATATAAAACCTTATCAGCGCTTTGTAATACCCCTTTTGACTTTTTTTATATTCCTCCCCACCAATTCTGATTTGCAACTGGATCAATTCATTTATTTTTCCTATGGTTGGATTGATGGCAGGGTATAACGCTGCAGTGATAAACAGGTCCAGGGAAGGAATATCCTCTTTCTCCAATACCCCAATAAGTCTTTCCAGAGTTTGATTGGCTTTGGTCAACCTTTTATTGGCTTCATTTACCAATTCGGATTCTTCATTGGTTAAATAGGTGAGTTTATAAGCCTCCCATTGTGTATTTAGATTTTTTTGAACTTCAGTAATCTGGTTGGCTGCCTCCTCAAAACTAATTTGACGGGCTTTTAAGCGCTGAATGGCACTCAGGATATCCATTGCGAACGAATGACGAACTGCAGACAGTTGGGCCATAGGGACCACCCGGTCGGTAAAAAGCGTTTGATTGCTCCGGTTCAAGATATTTAGTTCGTAGATTTCATACCCGCCGATTCCGAGGATAAATACGGACATGACCAGGACTAGGAGATACAGTTTGGTGGATGCCGTTATTTTGTTGAGCATAAATTTTGGATCTGGTTGGTTTTATTCAGGCAGTGTCAGATTGACCTACCTGAATGGTGCTGGCGATGCCAACCCGGATAGGATGATTAACGTGAAATCGGAAAACCAGGGTTCTTATCCATCCGGGTCAATCAATGCTAATTTTGATTTTTTCTTTCCAGTTTATATTGAATAATAAGGGCGGATAGTATAAAGGCCAGCCCAAGGCCTTTAAGAAAATCTCCGGTACCTTCCGGGATATTGGTTATAGGTATGGTAAGCAGGGTAAAACTCAAACAAAAAGTTCCTACTACTATTAGAAGTACAGTTTTTGAGGACATATAGATTGGATATTAGATGATAGTAAATGTAATCAAAAATTAAGAAGAAATTCAATGGAATAAACTGCAAAAATTGTGTTTTTGGGAAAATTAATGGATGGCTAAAATGAACGAATTTGACTTTTTTTAAATTTTGATCCCAAGTCAGAGAGGATGGGAAGGTAATTTGGTGTAGTTAGAATCCAATTAAAAAATAAAAATGAAAACAATAGTGCCTGTGGGTCATAGTGCCGTTACGGCCTTAAAATTTATGTAAAAAGCAAACATCGGTACGGGTATGATGCTACTAATCTATGAGGCGATGTATTTAAAAAACTGCGTCAATTTAATACCCGGTTGGAAGTGATCCGTCTGACCCGGCCTGACCTTACCCGCATTACGGTGCATTTTGCCGATCAGGTCCTCAGGGAAGCAGACCTGGAGGAATCGAAAAGCAGCTTAAAGTTTGGAAACCTGGAAAAAACCAGAGGTGCATGAATGAGGCTTTCCTAAACTTGAAGTATATAAGGAAGGGAAGCTGATTTATTATTTTTACAGTAATATATACCTTATGCATAGCATTTTCATCGAATACGTTTTTCTGATCCTTATCATCCTGGCCCTGGTCATGCTTGCTAATAAAGTTCGTTTAGCTTACCCGATCATATTGGTTCTGGGGGGGCTGGGGCTCAGTTTTATCCAGGTTTTTTCCAATATTGCGATCAACCCTGAATTGATCTTCTTTATTTTCCTACCCCCGTTGCTGTATGAAGCGTCCTGGCAAATTTCATGGAAAGAGTTTTGGAAATGGAGGAGGATCATTGCCAGTTTTGCTTTTCCGATTGTCATTATTACGTCTTGTGTGGTTGCGGTTGCAGCTTATGCGATTATTCCCGGCTTTACGCTGGCTTTAGGCTTTTTACTGGGAGGTATCATTTCGCCTCCAGACGCGGTTTCGGCCACTACCATCATGAGGCAGGTAAAAGTACCCAAGATATTGCGCAGTATCCTTGAAGGGGAAAGTTTATTAAATGATGCTTCTTCGTTAATTGTGTTTCGTTTTGCTTTGGCTGCCGTGATTACAGGACAGTTTCATTTTCAAGAGGCAGCAATCAGTTTTTTACTGGTGATATTGATGGGCACGCTCATCGGCCTGGCGATTGGGTATGTTTTCTATGCGATCCACCGGTGGTTGCCAATTACACCGAGCATAGAGATTATCCTGACGCTGGTAACTCCTTATTGTATGTATTATGCGGCGGAACATTTTCATTTTTCAGGAGTTCTGGCGGTAGTTTCTGGAGGATTACTTTTATCCAGCAAGCGCCAAAGCATGCTCAATTACCGGAGCAGGGTGGAGGCGGTCAATGTATGGGCCAATTTTACTTTTGTTTTAAATGGATTGATCTTTTTTCTGATCGGACTTCAGTTGCCTTCGATCACCAACCAATTGGGTGATATTAGCATCAGCAGGGCTATTGGGTATGGGCTGGCGATCTCTATGGTACTTATAGTTTGCCGATTGGCTTGCACGTTTGGAGCTTCTTTATTTACCCGTTTTATGAGCCATTTTATTACGGTTGCGCAGCGTAACCCGGGCTGGAAAGGGCCGATGGTATTTGGATGGGCAGGTATGCGCGGGGTGGTGTCATTAGCTGCTGCACTCTCTATCCCCTTGGTGATTAACGAAGGCCAACCTTTTCCTTATCGCAACCTGATTCTGTTTATTACATTCATTGTAATCCTGGTCACCCTGGTATTGCAGGGATTAACCCTTCCCTGGGTAATCCGCAAAGTCAAACTGGAAGATAATGACCAATTGATCCCCCTGCCCAAACAAGAGCTCATCATTCAAAAGAAGATGGCCCAACATGCTTTGAATTATCTAAAAGAAAATCACTATGGCCAGTTAAACGGTAATGACCATTTGAATAATTTGAATTCCAGGTTGCAAATTGATTTGAAACTATTGGGTCAGGAACTTGAAAACAACGGACCTGCGAATGAAAATGCTTTTTTTCATTATCAAAAGATATACCTCCAACTGTTGGAAAACCACCGAAAGCTCCTTACTGAAATGAACCGCAAGGCTGAATTTGATGAAGAATTGATCCGAAAATATCTTTGGCTGATAGATCTGGAAGAATTTAAAATCAGAAGAAAACAAGGGGAGGAGACTTGATACTAAACGAATTGTATAAGGCAAACCCGGATGGACCGCACCATGTTATCCATTACCATTGTCGTCGGCACTTAAGCCGGAAGACATGTCCAGTAAATGTTTGATCTTTCCAGGACAAGCGGCATAATAGCCTTGGCTATCAGATCGTGGGAGCGAGGGAAAAGACCGCGGATCTGTTTAATCCCGATTTTGTTTGTTAGTCATAAATCCAGCTATCTTGCTGATATACAAATTCTCCATACTGATTAATGGTCATTTAGATTATTTCATTTTTTAAATTTTGTTTCACCGGATTGTAGATAGCGCACGGCATGTTCAAGGGAAGTCCGCATCGCTTTTTCTAAGGTGGCAGCATAATTAAAAAAGGATACAGCTTTTTCTCCGCTGGATTCAAATTCCAATATTGGTCTTCTTGACATCCTATCGATGACCTGGAACCTTGCTTTAACTGCGGCAATTTCTTTTCGGGTAGTCATCGTGTTTCCGTCGGCATCAGCACCGGCATTGTTAAGAAGGCGATCCGATAGCTCAAAATTGTAGACATTTATAACATAGTCTGAATTGTTTTTTTAAAATAGCGAATCAATAATAACAAATTCCTCTTTTGACCCTGCAAAAGAGTTTATTAAGTGCCAAGTATCGGACGTGTCTGCATCTATCCTGCTAAACGTATTGCCCAGACTCAATTGTTCTTTAATTAGCGTAACATAGTTGGTTGCAAAGATTGTTCCCGTATTTATCATTAAACGTTTTTATAAATCCTTTTAACAATAGTTCGTCTGTTGCAACTACAGTAACACTTTTATGGATTAAAGATTTCAAATCATACGGATTTGAAACCAGGTATACATATGTCTTGGTACAAGAGGTCAGAATACTGATGGAGAAGAGCAGGCCGAAGAAAAATTTTAATTTTTTCATATATCCCAACAGGCTACTTTCGTTTAGCGGACGTATCAATCATCTCCTTCAGCACTTGTATATTGATATCCGTCAGCTTATTGATGTAGAGGCAACCCACCCCGGTCTTGTGTTTGCCCAGCTTTTTAAGTGCCTCATCATGTTCCTGGATACCTATACTGAGATACAAGGTTAAATTCGCTTTACGGGGAGAGAAACCGATCCGGATCCAATCTACTTCCCTGCCCGTTGCAGGGCTTTTGTACCTCACATTGCCAAACCCAATAAGAGAGCTACCCCACATTTTTGGCTCCTCCCCGGTAGCTTTTTTCATCATTTCTAAAATCACAAAACTTTCTTCGCGTTTTTGTTGCTCCTTTACCGTATTGATAAAATCCTCCACACTGGCATCGGTAGGTTTTGTTTTTATTTCAGCCATTAGAAATTAGTATTTAGTGACATTTGAATTCAGAGCCCGGTTTGGAGCTTGGTGCAGTAGTGCAAATTTGCACAATCATAGTACCAAGCACTGGAATTCAAATTTAATAAAATTTTCGAAAGAAATTTATCTCTGATTCTTGCGATAATTCCCTGAAAGTCCTTGTTTTGGTTTCTGGTGTCATAGCCTGAATTTCTTAATGGGTATATCCATGGTTGGCTTGCGAACCTGAACATTACTGGCTTGAATTTGATGGATTGTTAAGGGTTTTTTTATCCAGGTTTGGCGATGCTGAATCATTGAAAAAGGCTTTGTCCAAAATAAAATCCGATAATGATACCCTCATTGAGCTTGGCGAAAAAATTAGCAACGAATATTTGACTGGAACAGCACCGGCACAGGACGAAATGGTACAACGAGCAATGGTATTTGATTTCTTATTGCATTATGGTATGATGTACCGGGAATGGCTGTCCCGCAATGAAAAAAAGGTGAATCAAATAGAAAAACTGCCGGTTGATCAAGCAGAGAAGAAAACAAAGACTACCATTAAAGGTCATCTGAAAAAGTTCGATTTGAAAGTAAGCGGACGATGAAAAACAGCAGTATTCAAACCCTTAGTGAGCCCCTAAACCCTCTGGCGGCATAATACGAATCTGCTCCGTTATGGTATATGAACACCTGTCCATACCGGTAATCACCAAAAATGGCGCCACCTAATTTTCTGATTTCAGGAGGTGTTATGATCCAACTTGATGTTTTGGTATCAAAATTTCCAAGTTTCTGTAAGTCCCGGTATTGTTCTTCCGTAAAAAGTTCAATACCCATGGATGTCGCCATGTCCATTGCACTATTTTTAGGTTTATTTTCTTTCCTGGAATCTAACGCTTTGCGGTCGTAGCAAAGACTTCTGCGTTCTTTGGGACTTTCCAGAGAACAATCATAAAAAATGTACTCCCCGGTTTTTTTATCCTGACCGACTACATCAGGTTCACCGCCCGTCCCTTCCATCTCGTCGAGTGACCACAGTTTATCCGTATTCGCCTCCAGCCTGGCCTGAACTCTGCTCCATTCAAGACCTTTATGGCGATCCATATTTTTTTCAAAACGGGTTTTCAGGGCTTTGAATAGTTCTGCCCGGTGTTCTGTTGATAACTTTTTATTGGTATTCATAAGGATTATGCTTTAATGCTTTTTCTGATAAATAAGGGAGTGGACTCATCACCTAATTTTAGTTTACCTACTTCTTTTTTAACTTGATTCAAATTTACATCAAGCATAAGATTCATTCTATTTAGTTATTGATTCGGTTGCCGAATAAAAGCACATTTTGACTCAGATTTCATGGCTAAAAGCCAGCCCCTACTTGCATTAGGGCTGACGCTATTTAAAGTCAAACCTATAATTTAAGGTGCATTATAAAAAGAGATATTGCCAGGTTTGTTTTTTGGTCACGCCTAGGCAGAAGCGACTAGGCGAAGGCGAGGAGCACTGAAATACCACGAAGTTGCAGTCAGGATAAGAAGCAATAAGGAAGGAAATAGTTCAGCCAGGGAATGGCCCACGGCGATATGTGAAAATAACGCTCCCGACAGGGTAAAGAAAAAACCTGCATAGGCCCATTCCTTTAATAAGGGAAATTTAGGGATTAACAATGCTGCCACTCCCAATATTTTCCAAACACCGAGTATGGTTAAGAAATAGACGGGATAACCCAATTGTGAAATACCCCAAGCTCCCGGTGGCGCCAGGGCTCCTTCCACTTCCATTTTGAATAATTGTTGGATTCCGGTGGCCAGCATTCCTAAAGCGAGCCAGATGGTAGATATCCAATAGATGATCTTATTTCTTTTGGACATGTTGTGTTATTTTAATTTGTCTACGATGTTTTGTAACCGGTTATGTGCCATATTTAAGCCTTGAGCAAAGGGTATCTGCAGCATCTGGTCCCGGTAGGCGATGGATTTGAATACGATAGACATATTGAGTTTACTGGTGTCGTCCGAGAGTTTTTCAAATTCCAAAAACTCAAGCTGGACGCCAAATGGGGTATTCTCCATTTCAAAGGTCCGGATGATTTTCTGGTTGGGGCTAAACTCATGGATGGTCCCATTGAATCCGTATTTGTTTCCTTTAGGGTCAGTGGTTTCAAATTGGTAACTACCGTGTTTTTTATTTTCAAGTTTAAGCACCTTTGTTCCCATCCACTGCTCGACAATCTCAGGATCTTCATATGCTTTAAAAAGTAATTCCAGAGGCAAATCAAATTCTCTCGTAATTACGATTTCCTGTTTGCCTTCTTCGGCACGGAGTTTTGTTTTTCGTTCCATTTTTATTCTGTTTTTTTTCTTGATCCGGATTTCTTAGGGTTATTGGGGGTATTTTTTCATTATAGATTCTAGTTTATTAAACCGGTCATCCCACATTTTGCGGAAGGGCTCAATAAATTCGGCAACTTCTTTCATTTTTTTTGCATTGATGTGATAATAAATTTCTCTACCGGTTTGTTTTTGTTCGAGTAATTCACACTCGGTCAGTATTTGCAGGTGTTTAGAAACGGTGGGTCTGGCAGTATCAAAATTTGAGGCTATAGCACCAGCTGGCAGGGTTTGGGTAGCTAGCAACAGAAGAATAGCCCTTCTGGTCGGGTCGGCTATGGCTTGAAATACGTCTCGTCTTAAGTTCATTGCGTAGCTATTTGACTACAAATATATATGTAGTTATTCGACTACGCAAATTATTTTTGAATATTTTTTATAGGCACACGGCCAAGCAGCCTAATACCCTAAGACTGCAGCAAGATCATTGGCGCAGGCGGAGGAACTCTCCTCGACACACTCTATCTGGTATGGGATTTTGTCCAGCTGAGTTTAATATTGAGGGTGATGGGTTTTGACGCTATAGCATTTGGGAAAGGATTCCGGATCTTGTCGATAGGCATTGTCTTGGCCTTAATGGTGTTCGGTACATTGACGAAGAAAGATGAAGGAAAGTATTGGGATAGCAGCCAATCTACCCACTCCATATATAGTTATTTGAGAACATATCAATTGCAAATAGGTGTTGTAAGCGTTTTGTGCTGGTTAGTCTAAGTCCAAAATTATTTTTAGGTTCTTACTTAGCCAAACGCATTTAGCGGTTCGGGCTTTTTTAATCATACTTGTATGGTTCGTTGTCATATGCGATCTGTTTCACATTATTTAACACTCGCTTCATATACGTTTTCCAAAATGTCTTTGCAAAGAGCCAATTTATTGGATAAAGTAAAAACAAATCAGAATATAGGGTATAGGTATATTCTACCAGGATTTTACCCTTTTCAATTTCTGTTGTCTGCCACTCACCTTTAAATTTTGAAAACCCCAACATCCATGATTGGAAGTCACTCACTTCAAATTTCCAATATTTATTTTCAGTTCGTTCAAGAACTTTGTCTACCGAAACAAAACCACCTTTTTGCGTCAACGATTTTTCAGCATATACTTTTTTAGTTGAGCCAACTTGCCCCCAATTATCGTCATCTGTACAATGTGTCACTTTAGGCATAACACCGTAACCTGTATGAACTTTTGAAACATCACAGAGTATCGGTGTTTTAAAAGCCCTTTCTAAAGTACAGTTGTAAATTGTGTTTACTTTTACTTTTGTCTGCATATCTGTCCGTTTTTTGTTTTAGTATATCTCATTTTTAGATGGGTTCTATTGTTCAGATTTTATTTTCTTTTTTTATCCTCTTAGCCCCTGACCGATAACGTTTTATAGATTTTCGATAGGCAGGCTTTTTAGCATAATTTGTCCCGCCTGCGGGAAACGTTATCCGGAGAACTGAACTTCTTGTTGCCTAAAGGAAGTATCTAAAACCCGCCAATCGCATAATCGCAAATGTGCTGTTATTGCTAGTGCATCTCTTTATATCCTCCGGAATGCCTGTTTACAATGATTTGAAAAGGAGACGAAGAATATCAATCCAAGAAATTGAGTGAATTTATATTTCCCGGAATTCATAAAAATTGATTTCTAATAAATTACAAGTTTTTAGAGCCGCAAAAATTCAAACAGTCTTTGGCCTAAAATTCCTTCAAACTCAATATTGACAATACCTTCAAAGAACTTTATTTTATAGTATCATCACGCCAGTGAGTAAATTTATTTCAGATTTTATAAAAATTCAATTCATATAGCAAAAACTAAAAATATAAATCCAATTATTTGAAATACATCTGCCCAGGTTGATAAATCCCATGTATTGAATAGTAATTTTATTTTACTCTGGTCAACATTTTTGCACTATCGTTCGCCATACTATTTACAACCCAATTTAATTAAATCTCAAATCCCTCCATCAAATCCTCACACCCCCTCTCCGTAATCAATATATCATTCTCCAACCTAATCCCCAAACCCTCTTCCCGGATATACAAGCCCGGCTCACAGGTCAGTACCATCCCTGGCTCCAGGGGAATATATCTATCCCCATGATCATGCACATCCAACCCCAGAAAATGAGAGACTCCATGGGGTAGGTATTTTTTGAGGATGGATTTGTCTTTAGCTTGTTCCAGGGAAACCAAACCCAGTTGGGCGATGGCATCAGCTACCCAAACCGAAATATTTTCATTGATCTCGTGGATGGTGATCCCGGGTTTCATCAGCAGTCGGGCTTGATGGAATAGGTTGACGACCTGGTCGTAAACGGCAAATTGACGGGCATTCATCGTACCATCGACGGCCTGGCAGCGGGTCATATCGGAGCTGTAGCCATTGAGCTCAGCGCCGAAGTCAACTAATAATAAATCGTCCTTACCCAGGGTATGGGCATTGAGTTTGTAATGTAAAGCACAGGCGTTTGGACCCGATGCGACTATGGGATCAAAAGCGTGGACGGCTCCGTGTTTTTCAAACTGGTAGGTGATCTCGGCTGCGATTTCGTATTCATGGAGGCCGGGTTTGATGAGTTTGGATATTTTTTTCCAGGTGTTTCCGGTCAATTTGACGGCGGCGCGGATGGCCTGGATTTCTTCTTTGAATTTGATCAGCCCCTGTTTTTGTAAAAGTGGCTGAAGGCGATGGATAGTGTGAAACGGAAATTGTTTTTGCAAAACACGGCCGAGGCGTTCATTGCGGTTTATAACCACCTGGGGATAGTTGGCTTTTTCATTGCTGTTGAGATAGACCTGAGTAGACCGGGCTACCAGGGGATAAACTATGGACTCAAACTGATCCATCCAATGCACCGAACGGATACCGCATATTTTGGCTGCCTCGTCCTGATCCAAGCCGTCGCCCTCCCAGGTTTTGATATACTCACCGGTGCGGCGGATAAAGAGCAGTTCGCGTTTGTCAGGATCGGGGTGTTCGGGGTAAAGAACCAGGGCGGTATCTTCCAGGTAGATGCCGCAGAGGCGGAGGAGGTCTGAGTTTTGCCGGAAAGGGAAATACTGATCAGCCGATTTGGGCATGAGATCGTTGGAGTGGAGGATGGCGATGGAGTCGGGGAGGAGGGCAAGAGAGAGGGCGTGGCGATGGTTGGAATAGGAGGAGGAGGAGAGCGGGTGGAATTGCATGGAGGGGTTGGGAGGTTAAGAGGTTAAGAGGTTAACGGGTTAATGGTTAAGGGTTAAGGGGACTTACAATTCAACAATTCAACAATTCAACAAAGGGGTTAACGGGTTAAGGGTTAAGGGGACTTACAATTCAACAATTCAAC
>JAWXBI010000282.1:0-35553 GCA_034439915.1 Saprospiraceae bacterium
ATTCCTGCCAATAATAGTTCTGACCCCAGGCATGGCATTGTTTCCGATGCGGAATACAACCTGGGCAGTGCAGGTAATATTTCAATGTGGCCGGGTTCACTGGGATTGGCGGCCAGTTTTGATCCCGAATTGGTTAAAAATTTTGGAGAGATTGCTTCCAGGGAATACAGGGCTTTAGGAATCGCTACTGCTCTGTCACCGCAGGTTGACCTAGCCACCGAGCCCAGGTGGAATCGGTTTCGGGGTACTTTTGGTGAAAGTCCGGTTTTGGCTACCAATATGGCCAGAGCTTATATTGAAGGATTTCAATCTACAGCCCGGAAAGGGTGGGGCATGGAAAGTGTCAACGCTATGGTCAAACATTGGCCGGGCGGAGGACCGGAAGAAGCAGGCAGGGACGGTCATTATGGATACGGCGCTTATGCCGTATATCCCGGTAATAACTTAGCCGACCACCTTAAGGTCTTTACGGAAGGGGCTTTCAAGCTGAAGGACGGTACCGGCTCTGCGTCTGCAGTGATGCCCTAGTATACAATTTCTGTGGACCAGGGCAAGAAGGGAGAAAATATAGCCAATGCCTACAGTACCTTTCTTATCCAGGACCTGTTGCGGGGAAAATATGGGTATGATGGGGTTGTTTGCACGGACTGGGGGGTGACAGGACAGGTAACCTCCGTAGATGAATTTCGTGGTAAACCCTGGGGGGTTGAAAACCTGACTGAGGTCGGGCGTCATTATAAAGTCCTGATGGCCGGATGTGATCAGTTTGGAGGTAATAATGCTGCAGGTCCGGTGATAGAAGCTTATCACATGGGGGCAAAAGAACTTGGAGAAAATAAGATCCGGGCAAGGTTTGAACAATCCGCTGTCCGTTTATTAAAAAATATGTTTAGGGTTGGGTTGTTTGAAAATCCCTATCTCCAGGTGGAAAAATCCAAACAACTGGTGGGTAAACCGGATCATATGAAGGCGGGTTTTGAAGCTCAGCTCAAATCTCTTGTTTTATTGAAAAATCACCATCGCGCATTGCCCATAGCAAAAACAAAAACTGTTTACATCCCTCAGCGGTTTATCCCTGAAACCAGGGGATTTTTTGGTAACCCCACACCTTCAAAATGGGTGTTCCCGGTTAAAAAGGAACTCGTTGAAAAGTATTACCAGGTCACCGATGATCCGGCCAAAGCTGATTTTGCGCTGGTCTTTATTGAAAGCCCCAAATCGGGTGCCGGATATGACAAAAAAGACCTTGAAAAAGGAGGTAATGGGTATTTACCAATAAGCCTACAGTATCAACCTTATAGAGCTGAACTGGGAAGGGTCCAAAGCTTAGCCGGAGGCAGCCCCTTCGAGACATTTACCAACAGGACTTATAAAGGCAAAGCCATTGAAACCGCCAATCTGCAGGACCTGAAAACCATAGAGGAAACCAGAAAAAAAATGGGTAATAAACCTGTGGTAATTTCGCTCAACCTTTCAACCAACTGTCGTAGCAGAATTTGAACCCTTAGTGGATGCCATAATGGTCGATTTTGATGTCCGGCAACAGGCTATTTTGGATATACTTTCCGGCCAATACGAACCATCTGCCCTTCTACCTTGCCAAATGCCTTTGGATGTGAGTACGGTGGAGTCCCAGTCGGAGGACTTGCCCTTTGATATGAAGGTATACCGGGATAAGGATGGTCACAAGTATGATTTTGGGTTTGGGATGAATTGGAAAGGGGTCATTGAAGACTTGCGTACAAAAGCTTATAAAAACAGGATCCCCGTTACCGAGCCGTAGCGATTTGGTTCGGAACTAAGCTCCGAGTTATTGATCTAAAAAGTTTTAAGCCTGGGGGAATATTTTTGGCAATAATAAACCGGATTGTTTTTTATACTCCAACCAATCCGGAAACCGGGAAAGCGAGCGGTCCTTCATCAGCATATTGACCGTAAAGTAACCTATCCAAATCCATAACAATATGATCCAGGCCAACCAATGCCGGGCAAGCAAAGCATAAGCTCCGTAGATCATCATTTCACCGAGGTAATTGGGGTTGCGTGTTTTTTCAAATAAGCCTTCCCGGATCAATCCTGGGTTGTATTTAAGACTGAAATATTTTTGGGAATCGCTTGCCATCAACAGCCCCACGCCTAAGGTGTGTACAAATATGCAGGTGCCCAGGAGTAGAGGAGACCAATCCGAATCGTCAGGATGAAACCCCGGGTGTAAAACCAATATTGGAAACACCCAATACAATCCCAATACCAATAAAAAAGACATCACCGCACCACCCAGGGTAATGGGTATGTCCCATCGTTTATCCGGGAAATTAAAATCTTTGATCAACCAGCACAATCCATATGAACCATGCAGGGCAAGATAGGTCCAGGCTTCAATGGTGAACCGATCATACCAATACATAAGGAGCAAAACCAAAGGCAAAGTCCCTCCTTTTTGGAAATTGATCACCCAGGAAAGTTTGACGATACGGGGACCACCCAAAAAGTCCTGACTCAGGTATTTTTGAATATTTGATATGGTAGTTAACATATACTGAATTTACGGTTTACATTTGCCTATCAATCGTCAATCGACGCTTCGGATTAATCGTCAATCCATTCATGCCTTCAAAATTATCTTCCCATTCAGCCATTCATTCTCAATAATAGCCTGATATTTTTGGTAAAAATTCAGAGCCGGAGAGTTCCAGTTAAGGATCTGCCATTTCATCAACCGGCAATCCAGGCTGATCGCCTCTTGCAGTAAAGCCTCAAATAAAAGTTTACCCGTGCCTCTGCCTCTGCGGGTATCATCCACCACAAAGTCTTCCAGATAGAGCATTCTGCCCTTCCACGTGCTCCAACAGACATAATAGATGGTGGTGCCAATGATTTGGTCGTTTTCATCGACGGCGACCAGGGCATCGAAGACCCCTTCGAGGTAGTTTTTTTCATAGTCTGTGAGCGTGGCGGTTACGGCCTCCGGTGCGCGTTCATAAAGGGCCAGTTGTTTCACCAAATCAAGGATCCCGGACATATCATCCAGTCTGGCTTTGCGCACATTTGTTAATGAATTCATTTTAAAAAATCTTTTTTGTAAAATCGAAAATAATAATATCTTTGCAGACACTTTTATAAAAAGGGGTGTATTTTCTAATAAAAATCATTGATAATCAGCAAGTAATAAATGAAATATTGATATGCCAACCATAAATCAACTGGTTAGATCAGGTAGGAAACAAGTAAAAGCTAAAAGTAAATCCCGTGCACTGGATGGCTGCCCTCAGAAAAGAGGAGTTTGCACCCGTGTGTATACTACTACCCCTAAAAAACCGAATTCCGCTCTTCGTAAGGTAGCAAAAGTGCGTATGACCAATGGCATTGAGGTGATCGCCTATATCCCTGGAGAAGGCCACAACCTGCAAGAGCACTCTATGGTGCTGGTTCGTGGAGGCAGGATCAAAGACCTTCCCGGTGTACGTTACACCATTGTGAGAGGTGCTATAGATACTGCCGGTGTCAACAACAGAAAAAAATCAAGGTCCAAATATGGGACCAAGAGACCTAAAAAATAATCATTTACTGTACAATAGATCAGCAGAACAATGAGGAAAAGAAAACCAAAAGCAAGAGCTATCCAGGGAGACCCCCGGTATCACGACACCTTAGTCACCCGGTTTATCAATAACCTGCAATGGAGTGGTAAAAAAGCAGGGGCTCATACCATATTCTATGATGCAATGGATGTTGTAAAATCCAAACATGCAGAAGAAAATGAATTGGATATATGGCGTAAAGCCCTCGACAATATCATGCCCCATGTAGAGGTGAGAAGTAAAAGGATTGGAGGGGCGACTTTCCAGATCCCTACCGAATTGCCACCTAACCGTAAAATATTCTTTGGAATGAAATGGATGATCCGTTACGCCAGAGAAAGAGCAGGCAAAGGAATGGCTGAAAAATTAGCCGCCGAAATCATCGCTGCTCAAAAAGGAGAAGGTGCTGCAGTTAAGAAAAAAGAAGATATTCATAAAATGGCCGAAGCCAACCGTGCATTCGCGAGCTTCAGGTAAAAATCCAAGCAACGACCCTACCCCATGGCAAAAAAAGATCTCAGATTTACCCGGAACATTGGTATCGCAGCCCACATCGATGCGGGTAAAACGACTACCACTGAGCGTGTTTTATATTATACCGGTATAACACACAAAATGGGTGAAGTGCATGATGGGGCTGCTACCATGGATCATATGGAACAGGAGCAGGAAAGGGGCATTACCATTACCTCTGCCGCAACTAAAACAGTTTGGAGCTGGAATGGCGATGAGTACACCGTAAACATCATTGACACCCCGGGACACGTTGATTTTACCGTTGAAGTAGAACGCTCTTTAAGGGTATTGGATGGTACCGTAGCTTTGTTTTGCGCCGTGTCAGGCGTAGAACCACAATCGGAGACCGTTTGGCGTCAGGCTGACCGGTATAAAGTGCCTCGTATCGGATTCGTGAATAAAATGGATCGGTCCGGTGCTGATTTTTTTAATGTAGTAGAAGAAGTAAGGACAAAACTGGGCTCCAGGCCGGTACCCCTTCAGGTGCCGATTGGAGCTGAACATAATTTCAGAGGAGTAGTCGATCTGATTTCCAATAAAGCCATGGTTTGGAATGAAGCCGACCAGGGCATGACATTTACTGAAATCCCGATTCCGGAAGATCTAAAGGATACCGTAATTATCTGGCGTGAAAAAATGATCGAAGCCGCGGCCGAGTACGACGATGCGATCATGCAAAAATTCCTTGATGACCCCGATACGATCACTGTGGTAGAATTACAAGCTGCTTTGAGAAAGGCCGTTATCAACATGAAAATTGTTCCGATGATGTGTGGATCGGCTTTCAAAAATAAAGGGGTACAGGCTATGCTGGATGCGGTATGTACCTTCCTGCCTTCACCCGCTGATATCGAAGCAGTGGAAGGTATCAATCCGAAGACTGACCTGAAAGAATATAGAAAACCGGAAAATACAGAGCCTTTTGCAGCCCTGGCATTCAAGATAGTGAATGACCCTTTCGTGGGCAGGTTATCTTATATGCGGGTATATTCTGGCAAACTTTCCAATGGTTCTTATATTTTAAATACCCGCTCAGATAAAAAAGAAAGGATATCGAGGTTATATCAGATGCACGCCAATAAACAAAACCCCATTGAATCGGTTGAAGCCGGGGATATTGCAGCTGCAGTAGGAATGAAGGATATCCGGACCGGGGATACCTTATGTGATCCTGACAAACCCATCATATTAGAAAGTATGAAGTTCCCAGAACCGGTAATCGGTTTAGCGGTTGAACCCAAAACTCAGAAAGACCTGGATAAAATGGGAATTGCTCTCAACAAGCTGGCGGAAGAGGATCCGACATTTAAAGTGAGATATGATGAGGATACCAACCAGACCATTATCAGCGGGATGGGAGAGCTCCACCTGGAAATTATCGTAGACCGCATGCGCCGTGAATTTGGCGTGGAATGCAACCAGGGTGCACCACAGGTGAATTACAAAGAAGCGTTGACCCGTATGGTTACACATAGAGAAAAATTGAAAAAACAGACGGGAGGTTCCGGTTTGTATGCCGATATAGAATTTGAATTAGGCCCGGCAGATGCCGAGTTTTTGGCAAGTGATGATTTTAAAAGTGGTAAGACGAAAATGCAGTTTGTCAATGCTATCGTTGGGGGTTCTATTCCACGTGAATTGATCCCACCTACACAGAAAGGATTCCTTGCCATGATGGAAAACGGAGTCTTGGCCGGTTACAATATCGATAGCATGAAAGTGCGCATATTCGACGGTTCTATACACGCCGTGGATTCTAAACCGGTAGCGTTCGAATTGTGTGCCAAAGAAGGGTTCAGAACAGCCGCGCCTAAAGCAGGCCCTGTAATTCTCGAGCCAATAATGAAATTAGAAGTAGTCACACCGGAAGAGTATGTAGGTCCATTGATCGGGGACCTTAACCGGCGCAGAGGAATGCCCAAAGGGCAAGAACTCAGACCCGGCAATGCCGTGGCGATTCAGGCAGAAGTACCACTCTCTGAAATGTTTGGTTATGTGACCCAGTTGCGGACCATCACCTCCGGAAGGGCAAGTTCGACCATGGAGTTTTCACATTATGCACAAGTACCTTCAGGGATAGCAACTGAAGTGATCGATAAAGCTAAAGGTGCCGTTAAGGCATAATAATTGTAATAAAGAAAATTTTGAATAAAGGGAAATGAATCAAAAAATTAGAATCAAACTCCGGTCTTATGACCACAACCTGGTCGATAAGTCTACGGAGAAGATCGTAAAGACGGTCCGCAGTAGCGGTGCTGTGGTTACAGGTCCGATTCCGCTGCCCTCCGAGAGAGAAGTTTATACCGTGTTGCGCTCGCCACACGTCAATAAAAAAGCTCGGGAGCAGTTCCAACTTCGGACCCACAAGCGCCTCATTGAAATCTATACCCCGACACAAAAGACGGTGGATGCGCTATCCAAATTAGAGCTCCCGTCCGGTGTGGATATTCAGGTAAAACTTACCTGAGCTTAGGGTCTATTGATTTAAATTCATTTATGGTCTCCAGGGACAGGTGGGATTTTTCCATCCGTTGCTGAGGACAATATTATCTGTTAAAAATTAAAATACACTGTAAAGTGAACGGATTAATTGGAAAAAAAATAGGCATGACAAGTGTCTACGATGATGCAGGAAAATATGTTGCCTGTACAGTCATAGAAGCCGGTCCAAATGTCGTTACCCAGGTCAAAACGGATGACGCTGATGGTTATTTTGCACTTCAACTTGGTTTTGAAGAAGCAAAACCTAAAAATACCTCTCAAGCCCTCAAAGGCCATTTTGACAAGGTCAACACTACCCCAAAGAAGAAACTGATTGAGTTTAGAAATTTTGGACTCGATAAAAAAGCGGGTGATACGGTGACTGTAGATGAAGTATTTAAACAAGGAGATACTGTCCATGCAGTAGGCACCTCTAAAGGAAAAGGTTTCCAGGGGGTTGTTAAAAGACACCATTTTGGTGGTGTGGGTGAAATGACCCATGGACAACACGATCGTCAGAGAGCTCCTGGTTCTATTGGTTCTTCTTCTTATCCCAGTCGGGTTTTCAAAGGGGTACGCATGGCCGGACGTACCGGTGGCGACAGAATCAAGGTAAAAAATTTGAAAGTGATCAAAATATTTGCCGATCAGAATTTATTGGTGGTTCGCGGTGCTATTCCCGGGCACAATGGATCTTTTGTAATCATTGAAAAAAAGTAAGCAGACTATGAAAGTTTCTATAATCAATACACAAGGGGCCGAAACCGGCAGAGAACTGGAATTGCCTGCAGGTATATTTGGAATCGAACCCAATCAACACGCGGTTTGGCTGGATGTAAAATCCTATCTCGCCAATCAGCGCCAGGGCACGGCCAATACCAAAGAGCGAAATGACATCTCCGGCTCAACCCGTAAACTACACAAACAAAAAGGAACGGGTGGTTCGCGAAAAGGGTCTATAAAAAATCCGGTCTTTAGGGGCGGTGGAACAGTCTTCGGACCGCACCCCAGAGATTATACGGATAAAATAAATAAGAAAGTAAAAGTACTTGCGAGAAAATCAGCCTTATCGGATAAAGCCGCCCAGGGCAAAGTCATGGTCATAGAGGATTTTTCGTTCGATAAACCCAGAACTAAAGAATTTTTAGGCGTACTAAAAAACCTCAAGATTCAGGATAAGAAAACGCTTTTTGTAGTTGCAGATTACGATTCGACCCTGACACTATCCAGCCGAAATATGCCCAAATCCAAGTTGGTCAATGCAAGGGATATCAATACCTATGGGATATTACATTCCAATGTGGTGATCCTCGTCGAAAGTGCAGTGGCTAAACTGGAAGAAATACTTTTATCTGTCTCCAAATAACTGAATCCATGGAAAAGAAGATTTTAATCAAACCGGTAATTTCTGAGAAAGCTGAAAAACTCAGCCAAAAACTTCCCAGATATACCTTCCTGGTCAATAAAGACGCCAATAAAATTGAAATTCAAAAAGCATTTGAAAAATTTTATGGGGTCAATGTCAAAGATGTAAATACACTGGTCAATCCCGGAAAGAAAAAATCCAGATCGACCAAACGCAAAGTGAGTGTAGGTGTTAAACCCTCTTACAAAAAAGCGGTCATTACGCTCAATGAAGGGGAAAGTATCAATATATATGGTGAAATCTAAACTTAAGTCTAAGTCATGCCAGTAAGAAAATTTAAACCCGTCACACCAGGCACCCGGTTTCGGATTGCCAATACGTTTACGGAAATTACTAAAGATACCCCTGAAAAAAGCCTGCTCGTTTCCCAGCAGGATGTGGCCGGAAGGAACAACCAGGGACGGATGACCGTAAGATACAGGGGCGGTGGACATAAAAAACAATATCGTATCATAGATTTTAAGCGGGATAAAGACGGTGTACCTGCAGTGGTACATTCAATTGAGTATGATCCAAATCGTACCGCATATATCGCCCTGCTGCATTACACGGACGGTGAAAAAAGATATATCATAGCCCCGGTAGGTTTAAAAGTCGGGCAGAAATTGATGTCCGGTAAAACCGCTGAACCGGAAATCGGCAATACGCTGTACCTGCGGGATGTGCCCCTCGGGACTTCCATCCACGCAATCGAGTTGCACCCTCATCAAGGCGCGGCCCTCGCCAGAAGTGCCGGTACGTATGCCGAACTTACGGGCAAAGAAGACCGATATGCTGTAGTAAAGATGCCATCCGGTGAGGTGCGCAGGATATTGATGCAATGTCGTGCAACGATTGGGACCACCTCCAACCCGGATCATAGCCTTCAGATCCTGGGTAAAGCAGGCAGGAGCCGATGGAGAGGAATACGACCCAGAAACCGCGGAGTAGCGATGAACCCGGTCGACCACCCAATGGGCGGAGGAGAAGGAAGGGCCTCAGGAGGCCATCCGAGATCACGGACTTCAGTAAAAGCAAAAGGAGCAAAAACGAGGAGCAAAAACAAACAATCTCAAAAATTGATTATTTCTCATCGCAATGCTAAAAAATCTCAAGGCAAATAAAGTTTAAAAATCATGGCAAGATCAATAAAAAAAGGCCCTTATGTTTTTCACAAGTTGATGAAAAAAGTAACTGTGAATAAACAAAATAATAAAAAGACGGTGATCAAAACCTGGTCCAGGGCATCAATGATTATACCGGATATGGTAGGCGAAACGATTGCAGTGCACAATGGAAAAACATTTATTCCGGTATATGTAACGGAGAATATGGTAGGCCACAAACTCGGTGAATTTTCACCAACCCGTACGTTCAGGGGCCACTCCGGAAACAGGAAAGACGAAGCGAAATAATTTATAAATCAACAAAAATTGTAGATCATGGAAGCAGTAGCGCATTTGAGAAATGGTCATGGATCGGCCAGGAAAATAAGATTGGTCGTGGATAATATCCGGGGTAAAAAAGTAGTCGACGCCCTTAATATCCTGAAGTTTACCAAAAAGGATTCAGCGTATTGGGTTGAAAAAGCGCTGATTTCCGCAGTAGCCAATTGGGAAATTAAAAGTGAACAGTCGGGTAATACCGATGCGTATGACTTGATCGTGTCAAGGATTTTTGTTGGGGGAGGTCCGGTTTTAAAACGATTTCAGCCAGCGCCTCACGGCAGGGCTCACCGGATCAGAAAAAGGTCAAACCACCTCACCCTGGTCGTTTCCAATACCGTATTATTGCCTTCAGAAGGCCAAACAGAAGAAGTCAACCAATAATTATAATATTAACCAATATCATTTTATAAACTTAATATGGGTCAAAAAGTAAATCCAATAGGCAGCAGATTGGGCATCATCCGGGGATGGGATTCCAATTGGTTTGGAGGTAAATCCATGGCTAAAAAAGTAGTCGAAGACGAACAAATCAGGAGGTACCTGTTTGCCCGGGTAGAAAAAGGAGGCGTGGCGAAGGTGGTCATTGAGCGTACCTTGAAAAGAATTACCCTGACTATCCATACCTCGCGTCCCGGTATCATTATTGGTAAAGGGGGCACCGAGGTGGACAAGATTCGCGAAGAATTGAAAAAACTGGCTGGCAGTGATGTGCAGATCAATATTATGGAGATCCGCAAACCGGAACTGGAAGCGACCATCGTCGGTGAATCCATTGCCAAACAAATTGAATCCCGTATCAACTACAGAAGAGCCATCAAATCCTCTATCCAGTCGACCATGCGCGCTGGTGCAGAAGGTATAAAAGTCAGGATTTCCGGTCGTCTAAACGGCGCGGAAATGTCCAGGTCTGAAGAATATAAAGAAGGTCGGACACCCCTGCATACCTTTAGGGCTGACATCGATTATTCCCTGGCCGAAGCGCAAACAGTTTATGGAAAAATTGGAATCAAAACCTGGATCTGCAAAGGTGAGGTATTGACCAAACGAGATCTTTCGCCCAACATCGGAATGATTAAAAAAGATAATCAGGGTGGCGGCGGAGATCGTCGCGATGATCGCGGTGGAAGAAGAAGGCCTTCAGGTGGCGGAAGGGGAGATGGACGGGATAATAGAAACCGCGGAGGAAATGACAGAAGGGATGATCGTGGAGGTCGCGGAAGGTGAAATAACAAGGACTAATTTTAATAAATCATTGTACCTTTGCCAAACTTTTTTCAAAAATAAGACATGTTACAGCCAAAAAGACAGAAATATCGCAAACAACAGAAGGGCAGAAACAGAGGAGTTGCCATCAAGGGAAGTACGCTTGCTTTTGGTTCTTATGGATTGAAATCCATGGACTTAGGACGGATCACCAATAGACAACTTGAGGCCGCCCGTATCGCTATGACCCGCGAAACCAAACGGGAAGGTACAGTCTGGATCAGGATATTCCCGGATAAACCAATCACGCATAAACCCGCTGAAGTACGTATGGGAAAAGGGAAGGGAGCTGTGGAGTATTTTGTTGCCTTGGTTCAACCCGGCCGAATACTTTTTGAAATGGAAGGGGTGACCTCTGAAGCAGCCCATAAAGCCTTGAATTTGGCTGCACAAAAATTACCGATTAAGACCAAAATTGTCGTTAGATACGATTTATAAATAAATACGAGCATTATGGCCAATAAGAAAAACCAGGAGATCAAAGAATTGTCGGTAACAGACATTGCCAATTCCCTGATCGAAACCAGAATGGAGCTTCAAAAATCTCTTTTTACCCACTCCGTTAAAGGGTTGGACAACCCGATGCATTTGAAAAAAATGAAAAAGCGAATTGCCCGTCTAAAAACGGAAGAACGCGCTCGTGAAATTGTAGCACTGACAGAAGAACAGAAAGCAGGGAGATCAAAAATAAGAGCGAGAAGAAGCAAATAAATAATAACCAGAAAGCGTACTCAATTGAGTTAAAAAAAAATATCATGGAGCAAAATTCAGCAACCGATCAAAAACCAACCCGAAAAGTTCGAAAAACCAAGGTGGGTGTGGTGACCAGTATAAAAATGCAGAAAACCATCACGTTGGAATTGGATCGCAAAGTTATGCACCCGAAATACGGCAAATTCATGCACAAGACATCTAAATTTATGGCCCACGATGAAAAAAATGAATGTAAGGAAGGGGATACCGTGCGAATTATGGAAACCAGAAAACTAAGTAAAAACAAGAGCTGGAGAGTGATTGAAATCATCGCCAGAGCTAAATAAAGTATTAATTAGAGCATAGTTTATAAAAGGACAGGGAGTATGATACAGACTGAATCAAAATTGAATGTTGCGGACAATAGCGGAGCAAAAATAGTGCAGTGCATCCGCGTACTCGGAAGCACCCGCAGACGATATGCCGGTGTCGGGGATGTCATCGTAGTCACCGTCAAAGATGCCACACCGACAGGGGGTATAAAAAAAGGAACCGTTTCCAAAGCAGTGATTGTCCGGACCAAAAAACAAATCCACCGCAAAGACGGCACGTACATCAAATTTGATGACAATGCTGTCGTGTTGCTGACCAACGCCGATGAACCCCGCGGAACCCGAATTTTTGGGCCAGTAGCCCGGGAATTGCGCGACAAAAATTATATGCGGATTGTTTCTTTGGCCCCCGAAGTATTATAATTTTTAACCAGGATTGAAAGCAGTTTATGATAACTAAAGTAAAAAACAAAATCAAACGGTTTGCCCCCAAACTGAACTTCAAAAAAGGAGATCAGGTATTGGTGATTTCAGGGGATGAAAAAGGCAAAAAGGGAGAAATACAAAAAGTAATCAAAGAATCTTTGAAAGCTATTGTGACAGACATCAATATGGTAAAAAGACATACCAAACCGACCAACAATAACCCGGGCGGAATCCGGGAAATTCCGGCTCCGATTTATTTATCTAAATTGATGCTCATCGACCCCAAAAGCGGAGAACCCACCCGAGTCGGTCGAAAATCAGAGGATGGTAAATCTATCCGCTACGCAAAAAAATCAGGTCAAACGATTAAGTGAATCCAGTTATGAAATATACACCGAGACTCAGACAATATTATGCCGACACGATTGTGCCCAAATTGATGGAACAATTTAGTTATAAGACGATCATGCAGGTTCCAAAACTGCTTAAGATATGTATCAACCAGGGTGTAGGAGAAGCTACTCAGGATCGTAAAACCGTGGATATCGCGGTGGGCGAGATTACCCTGATCACGGGTCAAAAAGCAGTACCGACCAAATCCAAAAAAGCAATTTCAAATTTTAAATTGCGGGAAAACATGGCAATCGGTGCCCGGGTTACCCTGCGGGGAGAAAGAATGTATGAATTTTTAGATCGCCTTATCGCTGTAGCCTTACCCCGGGTGAGGGACTTCAGGGGCATCAATGACAAAAGTTTTGACGGCAGGGGCAATTTTACTTTGGGGATCACGGAACAGATCATATTCCCTGAAATCGATCTGGACAAGATCAGCAAAATTGCCGGTATGGATATATCGATCATCACCTCCGCCAAAACCGATAAAGAAGCACACGCATTATTGTCCAGCCTGGGCCTTCCTTTTAAAAATCAGAAAAATTAAATATCCGTATTCGTTATGGCAAAAAAATCAGTTATAGCAAGGCAAAAAAAACGCGAAGTATTGATCGCAAAGTATGCGGATTTAAGGACCAAACTTAAAGCAGCAGGTGATTATGAAGCCCTCGACAAATTACCGAGGAATTCATCCCCGGTAAGATCAAAAAACCGGTGCCAATTAACCGGCAGGCCAAGAGGGTATATGAGGAAATTCGGGATATCAAGGATAGCATTCAGAGATATGGCTTTGAATGGTAAAATTCCTGGCGTTACAAAATCCAGTTGGTAATATTTATTCTTATTAAGCAATTATTATGGCAGTTACAGACTCAATAGCGGATTTTTTAACCCGCATCAGGAATGCCCAGCAGTCAGGGCATAGAATGGTAGAAATCCCTTCGTCCAATGTGAAAAAAAGGATGACAGAAATCCTGTACGACAACGGATATATCCTTAAATATAAATTTGATAGACCAGAAGGGGAATTTGAAAAAATATCCATTGCCTTAAAATACGACCCGGTTACCCGACAGCCCATCATTCAAAAACTACAAAGGGCCTCCAGACCGGGATTGAGAAAATACAGCGGAGCCGAAGACCTGCCAAGAGTAGGTTCAGGCCTCGGGATCGCTATCGTTTCCACCAACAAAGGGATTATGACGGATAAACAGGCGCGTACCCAGAATGTGGGAGGTGAAGTATTGTGTTATATATTTTAGTCGATTAAAAAGATAAAGCCATGTCACGAATTGGAAAATTACCGATCACTGTTCCTAGCGGGGTTGAGGTAAAAATAGATAAGAATAAAGTCACGGTCAAAGGGCCTAAGGGTCATCTGTCCCAGGATATTGACTGGGATATGAAACTAACGTTGGAAAATGGAGTTTTGACAGTTATCCGCCCCTCAGAACAAAAAAGACATAAAGCTTTACATGGTACGACCCGGGCTATTCTGGCCAACATGATTAAGGGAGTGAGTGAAGGCTTTAAACAGGATATGGAAATCATCGGAGTAGGATATCGAACCTCCAATACAGGTAACCTATTGGAAATCGGTGTAGGGCATTCACACCCTATTATGATGTATGTTCCCGATGAACTTAAACTGGAGACGGTCACAGAAAAAGGAAAACCCCCTTTAATCAAATTGGCGGGCAATGATCGTCAATTATTAGGACAGGTAAGCGCCAAATTGAGGACATTCCGCAAACCAGAGCCATACAAAGGAAAGGGTATTAAATATGCTCAAGAGATATTGCGCAGAAAAGCAGGCAAAGCTGCCGGCAAAGCCAAATAGTAAATATTCAAGTTTATAATCTGAACGAGATGAAAGCAACTAAAAATCCCGGTAAAACAAAAATCAAATACCGGATCCGCAAAAAAGTAAACGGACTTCCTGAAAGGCCCCGATTGGCTGTGTTCAGAAGCAATAAATCAATTTATTGCCAGCTTATCGACGATACCAAAAGCGTAACCGTGGGCGCTGCATCTTCGCACGATGAATCCATTTCGAAAGAAAATAATAAAACCGAGCAGGCCAAATCGGTAGGAGCCCTGATCGCTGCCCAGGCAAAAGCCCTGAATATTGAAACAGTGGTTTTTGACCGTGGAGGAAATCTTTATCATGGAAGGGTAAAATCCCTTGCCGACGGAGCCCGCGAAGCCGGACTTAAATTTTAATCATACAGTTAATAGAATTTTTGATCAAATAATATGGCAAACAGAGCAGTAAAACGAGTCAAGCCGGCTGAAGCAGAACTAAAAGAAAAAATGGTTGCCCTCAATCGGGTAGCTAAGGTGACCAAAGGAGGTCGTACATTCAGCTTTGCAGCCATCGTCGTAGTCGGAGATGGAAATGGTGTAGTTGGACATGGTTTGGGAAAAGCCCGGGATGTCCAGGAATCTATAGCTAAAGCGGTAGATGACGCCAAGAAAAACCTCATCCGTGTAAATATTCATAAAGGGACTATCCCCCATATGCAGGTAGGTAAATTCGGCGCAGGCAGGGTGATGATCAAGCCGGCATCCGAAGGTACAGGTGTAATAGCTGGTGGCGCCATGAGGGCAGTGCTGGATATGGCCGGAGTGCATAATGTATTGGGTAAATCCCTGGGGTCTTCCAATCCCCACAACGTAATCAAAGCCACCCTGGATGCACTCTCTAAAATGAGGTCTCCCCAGGAGATTGCACAACAGAGAAAAGTATCCCTGGATAAAGTTTTTAACGGGTAATATTCAAAACGATGACAAAAGTTAAAATCACGCAGACAAAAAGCATAATCGAAAAGACCGATCGCCAGAAAAAAACAGTGAAAGCACTGGGGTTGAAAGGGGTTCGACACAGTGTGGAGCATGAACTTACTCCGCAGATTGCAGGTATGATAAATAAAGTGGCACACCTCGTAGTTGTGGATACCATTTAATAAACAATTAAATCGCATTAGATCATGGAATTAAGTAGTTTAAAACCGGCCAAGGGAGCGACCAAAAACAACAAACGGAGAGGTCGGGGAGTAGCAACGGGTGCCGGTGGTACTGCCGGGAGAGGTCATAAAGGACACAAATCAAGATCGGGTTATAAAGCAAAAAGAAATTTTGAAGGGGGTCAAATGCCTTTGCAAATGAGATTGCCCAAAATTGGATTTAAAAATCCATCCAGGGTAGAATTTGCCGTACTCAACCTGGATCAATTACAAAATTATGCCCTCAAATCCGGTTTAGACCAGATTGACGTGCCATGGTTGGTAAAAGAAGGCGTGATTAAACCAGGCCAAAAACTAAAAGTGTTAGGACGGGGTGACCTTCAAAGTGCGCTGAAAGTTTCAGCACATGCATGCTCTGCAACAGCTAAAAAATGGATAGAAGAAAAAGGTGGAACGATCACAATAATTTAATTCCCCTCCAATGAATAGCTTTATACAGACATTAAAAAACATTTGGAAAATAGAAGAACTGCGGAAGCGTATTCTGTTTACTCTGATCGTATTGGCCGTATTCAGATTTGGATCTTATATCGTATTACCCGGTGTGGTAGCTAGTCAATTGCAGGCCGCCGCCAGCAGCCGTGGAGCAAATGACTTGTTGAACCTGGTCAATATATACACCGGAGGAGCTTTCAATAATGCGTCGATCTTTGCCCTGGGTATAATGCCGTATATCACGGCATCCATTATTGTTCAGTTATTGGGATTTGCTTTACCCTATTTTCAGCGGCTTCAGCAGCACGAAGGCGAATCCGGAAGGAAAAAACTAAACCAGATCACCCGTTTGCTCACGGTAGTTATTACGCTGTTGCAAGGAGGTACTTATCTGGCTTACCTCAATGCATCCAATGCTATTGATCCAACGGTACCTCGAAGTTTATTCTACTTTGTGAATTCTATTTTGTTGGCTACCGGTACGGTATCCGCGATGTGGTTGGGTGAACGAATTACAGATAAGGGGATTGGCAATGGAGTTTCATTATTGATTATGATCGGGATCATTGCCCGGTTACCTCAGGCCATCATTTTTGAAGTGACTTCCCGTTTTAACTCCGGAGGTACATTTATGCTCATTTTGGAATTGGCAGCCCTTATACTCGTGGTCCTCGGCGCTATTTTATTGGTTCAGGGTGTCAGAAAAATTCCTATCCAGTTTGCCAAAAGGATGGTCGGGAGAACAGGTTTGCCCGTCAGTGGCAACCGCGATTACCTCCCTATCAAACTGAATGCGGCAGGCGTAATGCCGATCATATTTGCACAGGCGATCATGTTTTTACCGGGATTTGCACTGCAGTCGCTGGCTGGGACAGCAACGACCTCCAGTGGTTTTGTTCGCGCATTAAATGATTATACTTCGATTCCTTACAACCTGATCTATATCATTCTGGTCATTTTGTTTACGTATGTCTACGTCGCGTTAATAGTCAACAGCAATCAATATTCAGAATACCTTAAACGGCAGAATGCCTTTATTCCTGGGGTCAAACCAGGCTCACCTACGGCTGAATTTATTGATACCATTACTTCAAAAATTACCTTACCCGGTGCAGTAATGCTGGGGATCCTGGCGATTACGCCGGCGATGGCCACTGCATTTGGCATCAACAATTCGTTTGCAGCATTTTTCGGAGGTTCAACCATACTGATTTTGGTTGGAGTGGCTTTAGATACATTACAGCAAATCGAAAGTTATTTGTTGATGAGGAAATACGACGGATTGGTAAAATCCGGAAATATTAAAGGTCGTACAGGAAGCGGAATGGCTCCCATCGGGGCAGGATCATAACTGGTTCCTTGATCGTAAAAAATGGCTAAAGGGAAAGTCCTGATAAAATCTAAAGAAGAAATAGCGCTGATCCGATACAGTTGCCAGATTGCTTGTGAAGCCATTGCCGAGGTAGCTAAAGTTATCAGACCGGGATATACCGGAAAACAAGCCGATCAGCTGGCAGAAACTTACATCAAGGATCATGGGGGTGTACCCTCCTTTAAGGGGTACGGCAATCCCGCCTTTCCCGCTTCTTTATGCATTTCCATTAATGCCGCCGTGGTACATGGGATTCCGGTAGAAAAAGCATTTAAGGAAGGGGACATAGTCTCCCTGGATTGTGGGGCATACATCAGCCAGTTTCACGGGGATGTTGCCTATACCCTGGTTTTAGGCGAAGTGGCTGAGGAAGTAATGAAATTATGCGTGGTGACCAAAAACAGCCTTTATTTGGGCATTGAGCAGGCACGGATCGGAAACCGGTTGGGAGATATAGGGTATAGTATCCAGCGTTATGTGGAGACTGAAAACGGTTTTGGCGTAGTCAGGGAGTTGGTAGGGCATGGGGTAGGAAGGGATCTTCACGAGGCCCCTGATGTCAGTAATTATGGCAAGAGAGGCAGCGGGTTGTTATTACAGGAAGGTATGGTCTTCGCGATAGAACCCATGGTCAACCTGGGCACCCGCCAGATCAAAACCTTGCAGGATTATTGGACGGTGGTTTCCAAAGACGGACAACCTTCTGCGCATTATGAACATACCGTGGTGGTCCGAAAAGAACGAGGAGAAGCCCTCACAGACCATGCCAAAATTGAGGCAGCGATTAAAAATAATAAAGATTTAAGCGAGATTTCGCTAAAAATATAGATATTTGCAGTCCGAAATTTTAAGGATGCCTAAGGAAGATTTGATCAAACAAGACGGGATCATTGAAGAAGCATTGTCCAATGCGATGTTCAGGGTCCATCTGGAGAATGATCATACCATTTTGGCTACCATTTCCGGTAAAATGAGAATGAATTACATTCGACTTTTACCTGGAGATAAAGTAGCTGTCGAAATGTCGCCTTATGATCTTTCAAGAGGCCGGATAATATATAGATACAAGTAAACAACACCGATATGAAAGTCAGGACTTCGATTAAAAAAAGATCTGCGGATTGTAAGATAGTTCGCCGTAAAGGCAAACTCTATGTGATCAACAAGAAAAATCCAAAATTTAAACAACGACAAGGTTAAAATTCATTTCAATGGCACGTATTTCTGGTATAGATCTTCCCAAAAACAAAAAAGGATATATAGGACTAACCTATATTTTCGGTATTGGTACTTCTTCCTCTTTGTCTATTTTGACCAAAGCGGGTATTGACCCTGAAATGAAAATATCAGTCTGGACCGATGAACATGTCCATAAAATCACCAAGATCATCCAGGATGATTATAAGGTGGAAGGTATGCTCCGGTCGGAAGTTCAGCTAAACATCAAACGACTCATGGATATCGGATGTTATCGTGGGATCCGCCATCGTAGAGGGTTGCCCCTTCGTGGACAAAACACGCAGACCAATGCCAGGACGAGGAAAGGAAAACGTAAAACCGTAGCCAATAAAAAGAAAGTAACTAAATAACAGTTAATCAGACGCCATATGTCACAGGTAAAAAAAGTAAAGAAAAGAAAGGTTCACGTGGAATCCGATGGGGTAGCTTATGTATTGGCTAGCTTTAACAATGTCATTGTGACCATTACCAATAAACAGGGTCAGGTAGTGTCCTGGTCTTCCTCCGGACGCGAAGGTTTCCGGGGATCAAAGAAAAACACCCCTTATGCTGCCCAAAAAACAGCATCTCATGCGGCCAGCCTGGCTCATGAAGCAGGAGTGCGCTCAGCCAATGTATTTGTCAAAGGGCCTGGCACCGGCAGAGAAGCTGCTATCCGTGGAATAAATGATGTCGGGATAAAAGTATTGACCATCACCGATACCACTCCAATCCCGCACAATGGTTGCAGACCACCGAAAAAACGAAGAGTATAATCATCCACCTTATTATTAAGACAAGAATTTAATCCATCATGGCAAGATATACCGGACCAGTTACTAAAATTGCAAGAACCTTTGGAGAGCCTATTTTTGGGTATGACAAAGCCTTTGATAAAAAGAAACATCCTCCCGGCCAACATGGCACCAGCAGGAAGAAAAAACAAAAATCCGACTATGCGGTCCAACTAAAAGAAAAACAAAAGGCTAAACATACGTATGGGGTATTAGAGCGCCAATTCCGCAAAACCTTTGATCTGGCTACCCGAAAACATGGAGTAACCGGTACCGTGTTGTTGCAATTGTTGGAATCCAGACTCGATAATACGGTTTATCGCCTCGGCATAGCACCCACCCGTCGTGCAGCAAGACAACTGGTTTCTCATAAACACATCGCAGTAGATGGCAAAATCGTCAACATCCCATCCGCTTTATTAAAACCCGGAGCTATAGTTGCCGTGAGAGGCAAATCAGCTAACCTGGAACACATCCAAAACCAGGTGCATTCCAGATCGGATATCCGCAAATCACCCTGGTTGGAGTGGAACCCTGAAAGACTGGAAGGCAAATTCCTGATCCATCCGGAACGGGAAATGATTCCGGAAAGGATCAATGAACAATTGATCGTGGAGTTGTACTCTAAATAACCGGAATTGATCGAATATTATTAATTGTAATCTAAGTCTAATTTATTTATGAGCATATTAAATTTCCAAAAACCTGAAAAAATCATTCTTCAAAAAGCAAATGATTTTGACGGTGTGTTTGAGTTTAAACCACTCGAACCCGGATTTGGACAGACCATTGGGAACTCATTGCGCAGGATCCTCCTTTCCTCCCTGGAAGGTTATGCTATTTCAGGCATAAGGATAGCTGGCGTTGATCATGAATTTTCTACCATCAAAGGAGTCGTGGAAGATGTGGTCGATATCATTCTTAACCTCAAACAAATCCGCCTCAAAAAAGTAAACAATATAGACGATAATGCCGAGGATACCATCTATCTGACTATCAACCGAAAAGATGAGTTTAAAGCCGGTGAAATTGAAAAGTTTACCAACGTATATAAAGTAATGAATCCGGATCTGCTCATTTGCAGGATGGAGCCTTTCGTTAATCTGGAAATTGAATTGAAAATCACCAAAGGTCGTGGTTATGTGCCTGCAGACGACACCTATCCAAAAGATGCCGCCATCGGATTGATCCCCCTGGATGCCATTTATACTCCGATACGAAATGTTGCTTATTCAATTTCCAATACCCGCGTCGGACAGAGGACCGATTATGAAAAACTAACTATCGAGCTCAAAACGGATGGTACTATACATCCTGAAGAGGCGATCAAGGAAGCGTCAAGGATCATGATTCAGCACTTAATGCTCATCACGGATGAAAATATTACATTTAATGATGCCTCCAGAAAAGAAGATGCTATTGTAGACGAACATATCCTCCACATGCGGAAATTGCTTAAGACTTCCCTGGAAGATCTGGATCTTTCCGTCCGCGCTTACAATTGTCTGAAAGCAGCTAAAATAAATTCCCTGGGGGAAATGGTCAAATACGACACCCATGAATTGTTGAAATTTAGAAACTTCGGAAAAAAATCATTGGTCGAAATTGAAGAATTACTTTCTACCAAAGGACTGAGTTTCGGAATGGATCTTTCGAAATATAAATTAGACGAAGAATAAATTAATTTTCATCATCCTTGCCAATTAGCGTCTGAGCATTCACTTGCTCCGCTGTGGCGAAGTTAAAACCTATTCATCATGAGACATGGTAACAAAATCAACCACCTTGGCCGTAAAATAGGCCATCGTACAGCGTTGCTGAAAAATTTGGCAGCGGCTCTGATCCAGCATAAAAGGATCAACACCACGTTGGCGAAAGCAAAAGAATTGCGCCGGTTTATTGAGCCTCTGATCACCAAATCCAAGGACAATACCACACATTCCCGAAGGGTGATATTCAGTTATCTGCAAAGCAAAGAAGCACTCAAAGAATTATTTGCTGCCATTGCCCCAAAAATCCTGACACGCCCGGGAGGTTATGTCCGGATCATCAAAACCGGTTTCAGAAGCGGTGATGCTGCTGAAATGGCTCTGATCGAATTGGTGGATTTTAATGAAGTCTACACCAAAGGAACCAAGCCTGCCAGTGAAGAAGTTTCCACGGAGAAAAAGAAAAGGACTCGTCGTAGCAGTGGTAAAAAAGCCAAAACGACAGAGGCGGAAGTAGATGAAGTAAAAACGGAAGGCAGCAAAGCTGATGAATAAGTAAGCTGATTCCATTCAATATACTATAAGGGGTTAATTCGTTAGCCCCTTTTTAATTTAACTTTTGACCAGCTAAACTTTATGAAATATTAAGGGTTCTTACATAGCCCTTCACAGTGGAATCATACCGGGTATTAGGATAAAGGGGCTTTACAAATCTATAATTTTGAAGAATTCAGGTTAAATTCTACAATAAGTGTTCAAATTTTACAGCATCCTTTAATTCTCTTGCTGCTCAACCGGGTATAAAATTTTATATTTGTGTCCGTTTAAAAATTCCAAAGTTATAGATGTCAGATGCCACACCTTCCGCTGCTCCAGCGGTACTTTTACTCCAGGATGGGACTGTTTTTCAGGGAGAAGCTATAGGGATCAAAGGCACCACTGCGGGTGAGCTTTGTTTTAATACCGCCATGACCGGATATCAGGAGGTGTTTACAGATCCTTCGTATTTTGGTCAATTATTGATCGCTACCAATGTGCATATCGGCAATTATGGGACCAAAGCTTCTGAAACAGAATCGTCGTCAGTCAAAATAGCGGGTTTTATCTGTAAAAACTTTACGAATGAATATTCCCGGATTAAAGCGGAAACGTCCATTCAGGACTATTTTGTAAAAGAAAAACTTGTCGGCATCCAACAAATTGACACCCGAGCCCTGGTCCGCCATATCCGAAGCAAAGGGGCTATGAATGGCATCATTTCTTCTGAAATTTTTGACCTCATCCAATTAAAAGAAAAATTGCATCAGACACCCGGAATGGATGGTTTGGAATTAGCCACCAGGGTTACCACAAAAGAAGAATACTTTCTGGGAGATTCATCTGCTCAACACAAAGTTGCTGTTATGGACTTCGGTACCAAACGCAATATCCTTTTAAACCTGGTAAACCGGGATTGTTACCTCCGGATATTTCCAGCGAATACCCCCGCAGAACAAGTTTTGTCCTGGGGAGCTGATGGATACTTTTTATCTAATGGCCCGGGTGATCCGGCGGCCATGGATTATGCTATTGAATCGACCCGTGCAATTCTAAAAACCCGTAAACCATTATTCGGTATCTGCCTGGGTCATCAGATATTAGCACTGGCACTGCATGTACCTACTTTTAAAATGCATCATGGCCACCGGGGAATAAACCATCCGGTAAAAAATCATCTGAATGGGAAATGTGAAATCACATCCCAAAACCATGGATTTTGTGTAGATCCGGAAGCTCTTCACCATAAAACTGACCTGATAGAAATAACCCATACTAACCTCAACGATGATACCATTGAAGGGTTCAGGTTAAAAAACCAACCGGCTTTTTCTGTGCAGTATCACCCGGAAGCATCACCCGGACCGCATGATGCCCACTATCTCTTTGATCAGTTTATAGAAGAAATAATTAAATATAAAACCATTCAAAATTAAATATGAGTGTAATCGTTGACATCCGTTCAAGAGAAATACTTGATTCCCGGGGAAACCCTACTGTTGAAGTGGAATTGGAAACTGAAAAAGGTACCATAGGCCGCGCTGCAGTCCCGTCCGGAGCATCTACCGGAAAACACGAAGCGGTTGAATTAAGGGATGGCAATAAAGAACGATATATGGGCCGGGGGGTATTGAAGGCCTGCCAGAATATTGAAGAACTGATCCGGGAAGAATTGATAGGGGTCGATGTAGACGACCAGAAGTACATCGATCAACTACTGATTGAATTAGACGGCACATTTAATAAATCCAAACTCGGCGCCAACGCCACACTGGGAGTTTCCCTGGCCGCGGCCAAAGTAGCAGCCCTGGAATCCAACCAATCCTTGTATCGTTATCTGGGAGGGGTCAATGCACACGTCATGCCGGTACCTTTAATGAACATACTCAACGGTGGTGCTCATGCAGACAATAAAATAGATTTTCAGGAATTTATGATCATCCCCATCGGAGCAGATTTTTTTTCAGAAGCGCTCCGGATGGGTGTAGAAGTATTCCATCACCTGAAAGCCGTACTCAAATCCAAAGGATTCAGCACCAATGTGGGTGATGAAGGTGGATTTGCACCCAACCTGAACTCCAATGAGGATGCCATTGAAATTGTATTAGAGGCTATTCAAAAATCCGGTTATAAACCCGGAGAGGACATCGCCATTGCTATGGATGCAGCCGTTTCAGAATTATGGGATGAAGAAAAACAACTTTACGTTTTCAAAAAATCCAATAAGATGGAACTGGATACCAATGGAATGATATCGTTTTGGAAAGATTGGTGCAACAAATACCCGATCCTATCCATTGAGGATGGCCTTCATGAAGACGACTGGGCCGGATGGACAGCTATGACAAAAGAATTGGGTAATAAAATCCAAATCGTAGGAGATGATTTTTTTGTCACCAATACCGACCGGTTGCAAAAAGGAATCGATTCTGATGCGGCCAATTCAATCTTAATAAAAGTCAACCAAATAGGGACCTTATCTGAAACGATTGACGCCGTACAACTCGCCAATCGAAATGCCTACACCAGTATCATAAGCCATCGTTCCGGAGAAACGGAGGATACCTTTATTGCCGACCTGGCAGTTGCCCTGAATACCGGCCAGATTAAAACAGGATCCGCTTCCCGTTCAGACCGGGTTGCCAAATACAACCAGTTATTGAGGATTGAAGAAGAATTAGGGGAATCTGCAGTTTATCCCGGGAAAGCTTTCATGATAATATAATAAATATTCTTAATATATTTGTGCTTCAATCTCATAGCGATGGTGCATATTAAATCGATATTGAACGCAGTCAAATTACACCTTTCAAAAATATTGCCCGATTATCTGGTCAACAAGTTTTTTATCACAGGGATCTTGTTTTTTGTCTGGATGATCTTTTTTGACAAGAATAAATGGATCAATCAGTGGCAACTGTCCCAATCCATTTACCGTCTTGACAGGGAAAAGAAAAACCTTGCGGGACTGATTATTGAAGCTAAAAAAGACAAACAGGACCTGGAACAGAATAAAGAAAAATACGCTCGGGAAAAATATTATATGCATAAGGAAAATGAAGATATTTTCATTTTTGAAGAAAACTTAAACAAGGAAAAATGAGTGTTTTGGTCAATATGAACAGCAGGGTTGTCGTTCAGGGATTTACAGGAAAGGAAGGTACATTTCACGCCACCCAAATGATAGAATACGGTACACATGTTGTCGGCGGGGTTACACCCGGCAAAGGAGGCCAAAAACACCTGGATCGTCCCGTATTCAATAATGTCGAATCCGCAGTGCATTCTGCCGGCGCCAATGTTTCGATCATTTTTGTACCTCCCGCATTTGCCGCAGATGCAATTATGGAAAGCGCCGCAGCGGGCATTGGAGTGATTGTTTGTATTACAGAAGGAATCCCAGTACAGGATATGATCAAAGTAAAAGAATATATCAAGGATTTCCCCTGTAGGTTGATTGGTCCCAATTGTCCGGGAATCATTACACCTGGCGAAGCCAAGGTCGGTATCATGCCTGGATTTATTCATCAAAAAGGACATATTGGTATTGTATCCAGATCCGGTACCCTCACCTACGAAGCGGTGGACCAGGTTACCAAAGCCGGTATGGGTCAGTCCACCTGCATCGGTATTGGTGGAGATCCTATCGTCGGGACTACTACGGTTGAGGCGGTGAAACTCCTCATGGACGACCCGGATACCCATGGTATCATAATGATTGGAGAAATAGGAGGTGGTATGGAGGCAGAAGCTGCATATTGGATTAAAAAACATGGCAACAAACCTGTCGTTGGATTTATAGCCGGCCAAACCGCGCCAAAAGGCAGAAAAATGGGTCATGCAGGAGCCATTATCGGAGGTGCTTTGGATACTGCAGAAGCCAAAATGCAGATCTTGGCTGAATGCGGAATCTTTGTGGTGACCTCTCCCGCTGAGATAGGAGAAAGTATGAGAAGACAAATGCCTTCCTAGAATATAGGTCTAAGACCTTTTTAGTTTAAGGTTCTACGGGCTCAAAATCAAAAATGAGTGAAAATCGCAGCGTATTGGCCAGGGGATCTCTGTTATTTGCCGATCTGGCTGTGGGCACCAGATAGGACAGGTTCATGCCGAATACATTGTATTTAACGCCTAATCCCAGGGTCAGATATTGACGATTTCCTTTATAGGGATTTTCCCTGAAGTATCCTGCACGGAGAGCAAATTGATTGTTATACCAATACTCTGTACCCACGGATATCATTAATTCCTGGAGTTCTTCCCTGAATCCATTGGGAGCGTCTCCAAATGATTTAAACCAGGAGGCTACTACATTATGCTGTTTATAATCAGGGATCTGGTCACCATTTTTGTCATAATCCGGATGAGTGGATTGATATGGTGAAGGCACCAATAATTTGGTGAGGTCTCCGGTAAGTGTCAATTGGTTGTATTCGTCAAAATTCCAGGTATAGGCTACACCGATGCCGAGATTCGCAGGGATATATTCCTGATTGGCTTTAGTATACGATATTTTCGTGCCCAGGTTGGTCAGGGCCAGGCCAGCTGTTAAAAAATCATCGCCTATGGGTTTTTTGTAGGAAAAACTGATATCCGTAGCCCCGGCAACTCCGGGTTTGATATCATTTCCACCTACATTGAGGTCTGAAGCTAAAAAGGAATAAATAAATTTTAAACTCACAGCGGCTGACAACTGGTCGCTCAATTTACGGGAGTAGGACCCGAGCACCTCAAATTCGTTTGGTTTGCCCGAGCCCAGAGGGGATCCGTTGTCATCGGTATAATCGATGTTACCAAGAGAAAAATAGCGCAAGCTGCCCCCTATAGCCTGCAGATCCCCGATCTTGGTGTACCCTGCCACATAAGCCATATAAACATCGGTAAGGCCTAAAGCTCTTAACCAGGGTGAATAGGTGGTCGAAATGGATTTTGATTTAGTAGCAAATGCGAGGAGAGAGGCATTGTTGTAAAGGGATCCTGCATCCGATTCAACAGCAATACCGGCGTCGCCCATACCGCCTGCCCTTGAATCAGGGGTTATTCTTAAAAAAGGCACTGCTGTGACAATGGTATTTATACATTCGTTACCTGTGAGGACATCGACCATTTTACGCGTGGCGGGATCATATCTGCATTGCGCTGTAAGCATGGTAGGACTAAAAAAAATGAACACTATAGTCACCACCCCCAAAAAAACATTTTTCATTTAACAGTTGATTTTAAAAATCGCACAAATATACGAATACCTCATTAATGAGCTAATTTCCAAATTATTACAAATTTAGTCTTAAGGTATTCTTAAGACTTTAATTCCCCTGACATCTACCCTTTTTCCCTGGTTCCAGATTTCTGCCTGAACCATATAAATTCCGGCAGGAATCGAAATATCAAAACCTATCTCTGTGGTCAATACTGCCGCAGGTGAAAGGATCTCTTCTTTTGTAGTAATTACCCTACCGCTATAATCCATCAACAGAAGCTTTAATCTCCCTTCCGTCAACTCACTCAGATCGTGTATGATTTGAATCTTAAATTGGTCTCTTGCCGGATTGGGTATTGCCTGGAGATTTAAAATTCTAGGTTTCGCTTTTGGATCGGTAACCCAAAAACTTATTTCACCGTCCCCGGAATTGTTGGCTACATCCCAGGCAATCACTTTTACATGATGCAGGCCCGGAGTCAAACCCGAAAAAGGAAATGTCACCAAACCTTTTTTAAAATCTCCTTTACCGGATTCATAAAATGTATTCAATACATACTGTTTTTTAGTATCCTTATCCAGGATCGCGACCAGGTCATGGCCAATGCTGTTGCCGGTCGCATTGATTCCATTATCATCCGATATATCCACCAATAAGAGCGGATTGTTATGGGTGGACTGGCCATCCTTAAATTGAAAATGATTGATGTAGGGTTTAACGATGGGAGCCAGGTTATCCAGGATCTCCGATTGGGACCCTCCAATAATGATATTTTCAAAATATCCCGAAGCTTCCATACTATCTATATTATTGGCATAATAGCTGATTTTGGCGGGGCCATACGTATAATCGATGTCTTTTGGAATCACAAAGCGGATTTCAAATTTTCCCTGGACCACGGTAGCATTACCCCTGAATAAAATGCTGTTTTGTACCTGAAATGATTTGGCATAACTGCTTGAATTCTGCCCGAGCGTTTTGACCACGGTCTTTTTGTCAAATAAGGTTACGGATATATTGCCATTAAACCCGGTGAGCGGTTGATTTAAAGCATCCACAATCGCTCCTTTGACTTCAAGCAATTGAAGGGCTTTTAAAGTATCTTTTACAGACACCTGTACTTTTTTACCATTGATGTGGGTGGTATTGACCCGGTATTCCGGAATTGCTAAGGACTGGGTAGGGTCACCCAGCAGAGCAAACTTTCTGGCATTCAACCGGTCAAACCCATTGCCGGAGATGCTGTTTTTTGCTTTAGTCATGATGTCTCCCAGGGTCTGCGCTTTGCCGTTGCTCTTGCGGACAAATAATTGATCAAAAACTGCCCTGGTCAATACTTCATTGGAAGAAGAGTAAACGTTCCGGACGGTCGTTAATAAAGCGATAGCGCCCCCATACGGGCTTCTGATTAAGGCTTCACCCGTGGAGGGAATCGCCGGGTCATCGTAAGGAGCAAATGAACAGGTAGCGGTAATCACTAAAGGCAACCTGGATTTATTGGTCCAGGCCTCGACATCCGTGTTGCGCAACAAACCTTCCTGGGATAATCCTTTGGGCCCACCATGTCCCAAATAATTAAAGACCAATATGCCCTGGAAAATATTTTGATTTAAACTTTGATTAGCTCCTGGAATCAGTTCGCCTCCCGGTCCGGATTCCTGCTTGAAGGCATCCAGATAGATTTTTTGCAAATTCAGATCAGGATGTTGAGCCTGAACTGCCTTACTGATGCTTTCTGTCTGTTCAAGGTGGATATTGGCATCTTCATCATCGGCTGAAAAAGCAACCCTGAGTTTCCAATCGCCTTGGGTTTCTTTATTTTTATCGTATTGAATGATTTTATCGACCAATTGATCGGCCTCTTCTTTATTGCGCACCGGTATGCGCCCTACAGCCAAATCGAGGTCGCCGGTAAGATCTGTCCCACCTTCACCCGCTTCTAATAAACCGTAAAAATCATCGGCAGGAAAAGCGTAAAGTGGAGATAACGATTCTTCGGTCTCGTACACCGGAATAAAATTTTCATTTTTTGCCAGCTCTTTGTTTAACCCCAAATAATCATAGGAGCCGTCTCCCAGTAAAACCAGGTAACGAAATGAAGGGTTTTGTGACAAAACAAGTTTCACAAAGTTCCGTATAGCGGTTGGGTCAGGCTGGCCACTGCCGAATTCATTGTATACCTGGTCTATCAGCACGGGAAGGGTAGGGATACCTGAATGGGAAGTGCGGTGAAGTGCCAATTTTTTAGCAGCATTTTCAAATAAAGAATGGTAGAGTACAATAGCCTCATAACCGGTATTTCCTGCAAGGTTTTGATTGGTTACCCGGCCAATTTTAATTGGTTTGGGCAATTCTGATTGTGGATCGAATACGACCACGGCATCCGCCTCCTCTCCTTGTTCACGGGTGAGTAATAGTTGGTTTTGAACCAGCGTAGTTTGAATTGATTCCGGATTATTAAAAGAATTTATATCCCATGCCAACAGTTTGTCGGATGCGTTTTTAATTTTGTAAATAAATACCCCTTCTTTGATTGGATTATGAAGTATCCTGAACGGAACTCCTTCATAATTCAATTCTTTGTGGAGATTAATGGTGATATAATCCAGCCATCCTTCACTTGGTGAGATCGTGGACGGGTAATCCAAAATTAAATTAGTGCTGCTATTTTGATGAGGGGCAACAAACCGGACCTGACTCTCTCTGGCCACATCATCTTCAACATCTGCAGTATTCGTGGAATATAAAGGAATCTCAAATTTATTTTGATACAATTGAATAAAGGCTTTGGTAAAAACATCGGACCTGGCGGCAAACCCTATTTTAATTTTTGTGGACGAATTGCTAACGGCATCTTTAAAGTTAAAATAACTGCTATAGTCTTTTTTACGGATGGTTTTAAAATAATCCCCAAACCATTTTTTGCCTGATCCATACGTAGAGGTTCTGCCGGCCAATAAGTTTATTTTTTCTTCTTCCAGATGCTGCACTTCCAGGGTAGTGAACAGCGTGTCATGGACAGGGATTTGGACCTGCCCCTTTGCCTGAATACGGCTGCCTGAACCTGAAGAAATTTTGAGAAAATAAACCGCAGTCCTGGAATAAATATTTTTTTTAACCAAAAACATACTATCGTTATCCGACCAGAAGACATGGTCAGGCCCGGCAGAATAAAAAAGGATATAGTCTTTGTTGTCAAATTTACCATCGGATTCACCGGCAATGGAAATCGGAATTTCAGGCAACTCCAGTTGCATAGAGGAGGTTACCTGTTCAGGCAATAGTCCGCCACCAAAACCGAACAACTGAATTCTCCGGGGGTCTTTGTTGTCAATATCAATCCCCAATTCTGACTTTAAATAGGTGTAATCCATTTTAAATACACCTGGCTTGTCTACGGCGATTTTATAAATTTCTCCATCGGCCAGCACGGAAACAGGGGGATTATAATCGAAAGGCCGGTATGCAGTCCCAGCCAACAGAACCAAAGTTAAAATTGTTATAAGGTAAACGCGAATCATTCCGTTTTCAAAGTTAAGGCTATATTTATTATCACTTAAACGTTTAATCTTGTACTGACAGAGGTACCAAAATGAAAATGAATCGGCTGAGTATCATAATATTTGTTTTAGTCTGCATCACAGCCAGGGCACAGGATCCTGTTTTGAGCCAGTTTTATAGTGCCCCGCTATTATTAAACCCGGCATTTGCAGGCAACACGCTCTCTCCGAGGTTTGCCCTGAATTACCGGAATCAATGGCCTTTGTTACAACAAGCCTATCGTACGTACGCGCTTTCCTATGATCAGTTTTTCGAGGCTTCCAACACAGGTCTGGGAATAGTGATCCTGGCAGATGATGCTGGAAAAGGTTTGTACAAGACTACAAAACTGGCTGGGATTTATGCTTATAGGTTAAAGATTTCTAAAAATACCTACATCAAGACTGGTTTAGAACTTGCAGGGGTTCAGGCTCATGTTAATTGGGATAAGCTTATTTTTCCGGATCAGCTTGATCCTTTGTATGGTGAAATCGGCCCAGGCGGTAGTCCTATTCCAAGCGCCGAAATAAGGCCCGATCGGACCAACCGTCTTTATATGGATTTGTCTATGGGTACCATGTTATACAACCCCTATTTTTATGGTGGAATCACCCTTCACCATGTAAACAATCCCGATATCCGGTTTATCCGCATCAGCGACAATACCAGCAGCGGTCTTCCAGTTAGATTTACTGTTCATGGAGGAAGTCAGATCTCGATCTTTGAATCGAGGGGTTCAAATAAGGATATATTCGTGAGCCCGAATATTTTATACACCCGTCAAGGTAATTTCAGTGAACTACTAGGTGGTGCTTATATGGGGATGGGTCCGTTGTTTGCCGGTCTTTGGATGCGCCTCACTCCCAATAACCCTGACGCTGGTATTGTAAACGTCGGATTGAGAAAAGGAAATATGAAAATATCCTACAGTTTTGATGCCACCATATCCAAACTTACTTTGGGCTCTGGCGGGGCTCACGAGTTGGGCATCGTATTTAACCTGGACGACCAATCGCTTCGTAAAAGTCCAGACTATAATGATTGTTTTCAATTGTTTAGATAATAATTATTTCGCCTTAAGCAATAATTAACAATTAGTAACCAGTTATTCCTGAGCAATAGTATTTTATCGTATATTTGGCAGTCTTTTTGAATACAAAAAAAGAACCAGCAAGTCACAAAAAAAATGAACAGGACAATTCTTTTCTCAGCAGCTTTTATTCTTTTAGTCTCGTGTTCCAAGAAAGGCGGTGAACGTTCGAGCTCCACCGGTTGGAAATACAATGACCAGAAATGGGGTGGATTTGAAAAACTGGATTATAAAGGCCAGACGACAGGGCCCAATTTAGTACCTATTGAAGGAGGCACTTTTGTCATGGGCCTTACAGAAGAAGACGTCCCGTTTCAATGGAATAATGAAAGCCGAAGGGTCACCGTTTCTTCCTTTTATATGGACGAAACCGAAGTGACCAATATCGATTACCGCGAATATATTTATTGGCTGAGCAGGGTGTATACTACCTATCCAAAAATTGCCCGAAATGCCCTTCCTGATTCTCTGGTGTGGAGGGAAGAATTATCGTTTAATGAACCCTTCGTTGAAAGTTATTTCAGACATCCGTCCTATGACGATTATCCAGTCGTTGGCGTCAATTGGAAACAAGCCAATGATTATTGTGACTGGAGGACCGACAGGGTAAATGAAATGATCCTGATTGAAAAAGGAGTTTTAAATCCAAACCCGGAACAAAAGGATGCTGAAAATTTTAATTCAAAATCCTACCTCAGTGGTCAATACGCCGGCAATGTGAGAAAAAACCTCAAAGATCTTCAGTCCGGAGGCGAACGCGCTGTCCGGTACGAAGATGGAATTTTATTACCGGCCTACCGACTGCCCACCGAGGCAGAATGGGAATATGCGGCACTTGCTTTATTTGGTAAACAAATTACTAAAAACGATGAATTAATTGCCGAACGAAGAATCTATCCCTGGGATGGTAATACCGTTCGGTACAAAAAAAGAACTAAAGATCAGGGTAAGATCATGGCCAACTTCAAACGGGGCCGTGGTGATTATATGGGTACTGCCGGTAGACTTAATGACCAGGGCAATATCCCTACCGGGGCAAGATCGTATATGCCCAATGACTTCGGATTATATAATATGGGAGGCAATGTAAGTGAATGGGTAGCTGATGTTTACAGACCCCTTACCGCTACTACCCTTCGGGATGAAGAAGATCAGGACCTAAACCCCTTCAGAGGTAATGAATTCCGGGTGCTTGACCTGGATAGTACCGGTCTCCTTCAGAAAGACAGCCTTGGACGGATCAAGTATCGAAATATTAAATTGGACGAAGCTTTAGACCGTGAAAATTATACCAAAGGGAATGTAATAGATTACAGGGATGGTGATGATACAGCAGGAGCGTTTTATGATTACGGAGTCCACACCTTGATCAGCAACAAGTCCAGAGTTGTCAAAGGTGGATCCTGGGCTGACAGAGCATTCTGGCTTTCACCTGGTGCTCGACGCGCCAAGGATGAGGATAAAGGGGATAGAACCATTGGTTTCCGATGCGCGATGTCGAGACTCGGCGCCCAAGCCATGAACGACCAGAAAGGAAATGAATTTGGGACTAAAGCCAAAACCGTAAAACGACGTTATAAATAATTAAGCAAACCAATAATTAAGCTATACTTTAATTCCCTGTTCGCGTATCTTACAGGGAATTTTTTTTATGTCAATAGAAGAAATTTATCGACATTTTCTCTCGAGCAATGGTGTCAGTATTGACAGCAGAACCATACAACAAAATCAAATCTTTTTTGCTTTAGGCGGTTCCCGGGTTGCTGGCCATACCTTCGCTAATGATGCTATTACAAAAAAGGCAAGGCTTGCTATTGTGGATTCAGGGTATTCAAAGGATACCAATGGTATTGTAGTCGTAAAATCTGCCTTGGAGACTTTACAACGACTGGCCGCTTATCATCGCGACCGGTTGAGTATACCGCTCCTCGGTATTACCGGTTCTGTTGGAAAAACGACCACTAAAGAATTGATTCATTCGGTTTTGTCGACCCACTACAAAACCTATTGTACGCAGGGAAACCTGAACAATCACATCGGAGTACCTTTATCGGTCCTGGCAATCCAACAGGATATGGAATTGGCTATCATAGAAATGGGCGCCAATCACATTGGTGAAATTGAATCTTTATGTGAAATCGCCAGACCTACTCATGGGTTGATTACTAAAATCGGAAAAGCCCACCTGGAAGGATTCGGAAGTCTGGAAGGCGTCATCATTGCCAAATCAGAACTCTACCGTTTCCTGCAAAAAAACAATGGAACGGCATTCGTTAATGAACAAGATGAGCTGCTGCTGGCGGTTAGTGAAGGTTTTGAAATGAAAAAAATTTATATCCACGCTAAGCTGAGCACAGAATTAATTGAATCTGATCCTTTTTTATCATTAAGAATTCAACAACCTGAAGTGACAGAGTCAATCCTAAATACCCGGATTCCGGGTAAGTATAATCTGCCAAATATCGAAGCGGCTATCTGTATAGGAGACTATTTTAAGGTGCCCATGGATAAGATCATGCTGGGCTTAGCATCATTTGAGAGTAAATCCAATCGATCCCAATTGGTAAACTACCAGGGGAATACATATCTCCTCGATGCTTATAACGCCAATCCGGTGAGCATGCAAGCTTCGATAAAATCATTTGCCGACCTGGCCACCTCAAATAAAAAAGTGCTGATCCTGGGTGAAATGCGGGAGTTAGGCAAGGATAGTACGAAAGAACATCAATACATTATAGATTTAATCAACACCTATAAATGGGACCAGGTGATTTTAGTCGGATCTCATTTTTCAGCCCTGACCGGGATACCGGACTTTTTTTATTTTAAGGAGATCACCGAATTGGCAGTCTGGTTTGAAAATCAAAAATTTACAGATACGGTTTTCCTGATAAAAGGTAGCCGCGGCGTTGCCCTTGAAAAATTATTTAAACAGCAGGTAGTCAATCCAGGTTCATCACACTGACCATCCTGGAAGAATAACTCCCCATACTTGCAGCATGGTAATCTTCATAGGTACAGGATATCCAATGATCTGTGTGTCCCGGGATTTCAAGCCACCATCTTCCACTTATATTGTTTTTCCAAAAATGGATATCCCCTCCGTTTTTGTGATCGTGTACAATGTATTGGGTCATTTTTGATTTTTGGATAGCCTTTTCTTCGCGGTGGTTATTAAATCCTTCTAATAAATACCAGATTAGTTGCGCTGCTACTGCGGCGCCCTGACCATCTGAATCCAGCCCGGCATCATAACCATAAAGCCCAAAGGATTTTAAATGTGCTGATGCACCAATAAACTGACTGATTTTGCAGGCTTCTTCATAAAAAAGGCCTCCGGGGTTATGATCTGGTTTGGACTTAAAGTCTGTTTTCCTCAATGCACTCATATCAAACATGGCATGATCAACCGAACGGCACCAGGGTTCGACCCCATCCATATGCTGACGTACATGTCCCAGCCTGATCGATGAGATTCCTGGTTGATCCAGACTTTGAATTACCTGGGTTGGTGTTAAATGGATCTGATGGCCTATAAATTTAAAAGTAGCATTGCCGGACTCCACGGCATCCAATACTTTTTCCCGGCAATCGATATCGGAGAGCAAGGATGGATGGACACATACCCATGCATTGGTAATGGCATGTTTTAGACTGCTGTTAAGCTGAAGTTTAAAATCACTCTTGTTCGATGCAATCAATATCGGAATGATCTGGGCTTCGTACAACTCAGCAAATACGAGTTGGATCAAATCCGGGTCTTCCGTATTCAGGTTGCCTATATCCAATAACATATCCGGTTTAAATGGATAGGCTAATGCATAGAGTTCCTTCCGAATAGAATCTGCACATTCATCAATACCTAGAATTCCAAATTTAATGGAAGGTTGTAGTTTCATTTTTTTTTGAAATTCCTGAATATGATGACCTAATTGGCCTTTGCTATTTTCCGGATTTATCCATGATTTTTTGATCAAATCGTCAAGCATAAAGCGTTATATATGTGCTATTAATAAATAACAAATATATATAATATAATTTAATCGGGGAAATTTTATGCTTTTTTTTACAATAATCCTTATATTTGTTAAAC
>JAWXBI010000283.1:0-17377 GCA_034439915.1 Saprospiraceae bacterium
AGGTCCAGTTCAACAGGCCACTGGACACCAATCGCTGATCATCAAAATCGGGCACACACATCGACATTTTCCAATTTTTCAGATCGGGATAGAGTTGTTCCGAACCACTTTTATTTTAAAGGTCATTCCGAATGATTCGGCATTTTAATTAGAGGTCGTTCCGAACGAATCATATTATTTCATCTTATAAGTCGTTCCGAACGACCAGTTATTTTATTTATAGGTCGTTCTGCGGATCAAAACGGTTTTTCCTATACGGGACTTTAAGGAAACTGAAGGTCCCTGGGTTTGCATAAATATTAAAACTGTACGTACCTCGCACCGGTTGATAATTAAAATTCATTTGCCAGCAATGCAACCTTCGGGTAACTCCAAAATCAGGATAAGTGAGGTCTTTGTTTTTAAAATCATACCCAATATTGCCAACCCGGATAGACCAGTTTTTAGTCAGTTCAATGGATCCCTGGGTACTGATTGAATTTGCAATCACCCCAAATCTTTCTTTTAGGGTTAGGGGATCGATAAAATTACCTAAGGCAAAATTGTGGTTAAAATAAAAGCCTTTAAACATTTGCCAGAAGGTCTCCGGGTTTTCCCTTTTCTTTTTTGGTGCAGGAGCAGTACCATCATCTGTTTCTTCCGGTTCGGGTTCCGGGTCTTCTTTTTTCTCACCTTTCCATTTGGAAAAGAGATCTTTTATATCCTGAAAACTAAAATTAGAGCTCAGGTTAATATCATAATCCTGCAACCGTGCGAGCCCTTGTCCGGATTTGCTCAGCAATTCATTAATACGTCTTCCGGAGGTATCTATTTTATAAAAATCAAAGGATGCCCCTATACTGAGGTTGGTCAGTCCACCAAAGATCCTGGTCGCCCCGCTGACAGACATGGGAGACCACTTGAAGGAGTCTGCGGCAAAATTGTAAAAGCCATTCATATAAATATTGTCAAACAACTTGAATTTCTTTTCCATAGAGTCCTTCTTACTTAAATATTTGGCTTCAAATACATTGGTGATCGAATATCCAATACCCAGTTGTTTACCGGGTGAAGGGATTTCGTTGTAGGTCATACCTTCAAAAATCGAATAATACCTCCTGCCGGCACGGGTATCATAAAATCCGGAATAAGGATTATTGGTCGGAGTATAATTCAATGAAACACCGGGACGGATAGTATGACGGATGCCCCGGATAAATCCTTTTTGAAATTTCATTGTACCATAGATAGCCGTATTCAGGCTCAGGGATGCATTAAATAAATGCGCCGCTTTGAATCCCTTCAGGGTATCCCGTTGAAGGGTATCCAGGCTACCGTTTAAATTGGAAATCTGCACACTCTGCAGGTTCCAGATCTCCCGGAAATTGATCGACGGCGCCAGATTAAAATATTTCATCACCCGGAAGTTAACGTCTGTTGACGCCACTTGCCGGACTCCAAAGGAATTTAGAAAATTAGAAAGTGCCTCATTATTAAACAAGGTCGTGTCGGTGGACCTGAACAAGGATTGCGCATTGGCATTATAATTAAACGTGATCTGTTCGTACCATTTTTCATCACCTATTTTCAGTTTTCGTTTAAAGGGATAAATGCGCTGCATTTGAAAATTAAAATTGGGAAGGCTGACGATCACGGATTTGTCCCGGGTATTTTGGGAGTGGCTCATGGAAGCGGAAAACGAGAAGGGTTTACCCGGAAAGGTCCTGCTGTAATTGATATTAGAGGATTGATTGTTATTGAGGACTATATTGGCATCATTAAAATTAAGCTGCTGATAATCGTTGGTCTGAATATTGACCGAGGCAGAAAAATTGTGGTACGGATTGGCTTGAGATGCCTGCCGATGGCTCCATTGGATGGAACGTGAAATCTCGACGTTCAACTGACCTTTATCACCGGTTTCATAACGGCGGTCGGACATACCAATTTCCAAGTTGCCGCTGAATTTATATCGCTTGGCATAATTAGATCCGAGCTTAATGCCCCATGACCCCCTCGTGTAAATATCAAATTGAGTACTCAGGTCAAAATGCGGTCCGATCGGTGTATAAAACCCGATGTCCCGCAAACCAAATCCGAGGGTCGGGCTGTATTCATAGTCCCGGGGAATAATCAGACCTGCACTTCTTTTATCCGTAATGGGGAAGAAACCAAAGGGCAACCATAACGGAGTGGGCACTCCCATAATTTCAACATTGGAAGGGCCGACAACAACCAGTTTTCCTTTAATAAATTTTTGTTTGGTGCTGCGAATCCCGAAATGAGGGTGTTCGGCATTGCAGGTGGTTAAAATGGCATTTCGGTTGTAAACGATATCGTTTTGGGTGGTGTCGCCAGGATCCCCTCCAACAAATTTTGTGGTAGTGCCCCGAATAAATACATCCGTATATTTTGTCACGACCTGGTCGATGATCCCTTTCCGGGTCCTGAAATTATACCTCATTTTCTGGGCGTCAAACTCCTGTTCCCCATCTGAAAAATGAGGAAGACCAACCCATTTACCGGCGCTGTCCAGAACGCCCTCTGCATAAGCAATATCATGATCCATATCCAGACGGATGCGTGCAGCTTTTAAGGAATAGGATTGGTAGGTCACCTGGGCGTCTCCAAACAGATAAAACATTTTTTCCCCTGCATCCAGATAGGAGCTGTCAACCGAACTATAAATAACTTCAGCATCCGGGGCGTCCCTGGAGATCAGCACATCAAAGGTATCCCTGGTGACAGCGCTGTCTTTGGCTATCTTCAGGGTGTCCCTCTGGTCGCTGACCTGACCCGTTAAGTCACTAGCCCAAATCCCGATCAGGAGGACAAGGATGTATTTGAAAACGCTCACAATCAATGGATAAAACGAGATTTGACTCTATTTTGTCGCAGGGTTAACGATAGATTAATGGTCCGGTTAAGAAATGCAAAAATAGGGCATTGTTTTCAGAGCCCACCCGGAATCTTTTAAAAGAATTCCATGCCCGAGATCAGGTAAATTCGGGGAGTTTCAAATTTGTTCACTAGTTAGTTTTTACTAATATCTTTACACCTTTATGTCGAAAGAATCCCGAATCGCCCTTTTCGCTATTTTCACGATAGCCATCCTTATCCTTGGTTACAAATTTATCATTGGCAAAAATGTGTTGACTAAAAGCCAGTTTTTTTATGTAAAATACCAGAATATCGATCAACTCCAGGTCTCTAATCCGGTAATGATCAATGGCTACGAAATAGGCTCGGTCAATGATATTTACCTGGACCCTATGGACAATACAACACCCATCGTAGTGCTGGAAATTCAGAAAAAAATAAAGGTGCCCAAAAACTCCAAGGCAGAACTGATGAGCCTGGGATTGATGGGTGGCAAAGCTATTCAACTTAAACTGGCTGGTAAATGTGATACCGATTGTGCTCAAAGCGGTGACTCCCTCATTGCCAGCTCCCAAAGTTTATTGAGCAGTTTTGTGGGAGAAGGTGAGATCGACGAATATATGGACAAGATCAAAACCAGTGCCAGCCAATTGTTTGATAGTGTTGCCGGCGAATCCGGAAAAAAGGAAATTAAACAAGGCGTCAGGAATTTTGAAAGAACCCTTGAAAATTTAGCACAAAGCACCACTCAGCTCAACAGCCTGTTGTTGCGAAACAGTAACAAATTGGATAAATTGATCACCAACCTGGAAAGTATAGTGGGTAATATCCAGAAGTCCAATACAGAGATTACCAATATTCTGAAAAATGTCGATGCCATCAGTGCCCAGGTTCAAAAAGCAGATGCCTCCAAGACTTTGGGCGAATTGAATACTACGCTGGAAGAAGGGAAAAAGGCGATTCAAAAATTGCAGTCTACCATGCAATCTGCAGATGCAACCTTGATGTCCGTCAATACCCTGATCAAAAAAGCCAATGCTGGTGATGGCACTGTCAGCAAACTGCTCGAAGATCCTAAACTTTATCAGAATTTATCCAGTACGTCCAAACAACTTGAATTGCTCTTGCAGGACGTGCGCCTTAATCCTAAACGATACATCAATGTTTCCGTGTTTGGTAAAAAACAAAAAGAATATCAGTTGGCAGAAGATGATCCTGCTTTGAAATCAGATAGCCTTCAACAAAAGAAATAAAAATTATTTTCCGTCGCGGATCAGTTTGATTTCCTTTTTTTCTGTAGGATTCAATGCAGTACCCTCAATACGGGTGGAAACTTCCACATGAAACTGCGAACTGGCATTTTTCAGCATCGTGGCCAGGGAGGCAATTTTACGGTGTACAATAGATTTACCGGCCATTTCATCCATCCCGGATAATTGTGGGGTCACCGGCAAACGAAAGTCAATGATTTTTTCTCCCAAGGCCGGGATATAAAGGCTTTCATTCCATTCTATCCTGCCCCAAATGTATTCGTTGGTCCTTTTTTCCTTACCCCTGCCCCGCTGATACGTCTCTACCAGTTTTATTTCAAGGGTTTTGAGGGTCTGCGCTGATTTGGAGTGTAATCGCAGCACACCTTCAATGACTTTATCCGTGAGGCGGAATTCAACAGGAATATCCAGATCTACTTTTATTCCTTCGATTCCAAAAAACAATTTTACTCTTCCAAGCATGGTAGTCAATTTAAACAATACTTGGCTACCCACCCGCTGGCAACTGGTTTGATCCACTCTGTATGTAATCCCACTTTATCCTGGACCATGAGATCGAAGTATTGATCTACAGGAGTGATGGCCCCTTGTTTTACCAGGTTTTTGAATTCATTCAGGTTATACGTGACTATGGTATTTCCTTTCATTAAGGCTATTTTGTTCTTACTCAACAAAGAAAAGCCCAGGATAGATTCCATGGATTGGACGAAACGAAATAATTTATCGATAGAGCACCCGCTGGACCCGACCTGAGTTTCATCCACCGCCACAATAATAAAGTACTGATATTGAATAGAAAAACTGGCCTTTACTGTTGATTGGTGACTGGTCCATTCATCAATAAAGGATTTGATCAAGGGTTCAAATTTGTTCAGTGCCCCGGAATCGATTGGCTTTTCGCCCTGAAATATCCAGATCCGGGAAGAATCCGGCATATCTTGAAATGGAATCCACATAATTTACCTGCAATTTACAGGGTTTTTTGTTGGAGGATGAGTTCTGCCAGATCGTATACCATAATCTCATCCTGTTTATCATTGGCTTTAATGCCATCTGTAAGCATAGTCAGGCAAAACGGGCAGTTGCTGGCTATTTTTTTTACACCGGTGGTCATTGCCTCCTCTATTCTTTCCTGATTGATCCTTTTGTCACCCGGTTCGTCTTCTTTAAACATTTGAGCCCCTCCGGCACCGCAACACAAACCTAGTGATTTGGAACGTTTCATTTCTTTCAGATCAAAATTCAACTGACTTAATATTTCACGGGGATCTTCAAATATCCCATTAATGCGGCCCAAATAACAGGAATCATGATATGTGATTGTTTCCTGACCAGTGCCTGGATTGATTTTTAATTTTCCGGATTTTATTAGTTCATTCAAATACACGGTATGATGCCACACCTGATAATGACCGCCCAAGGTGGGGTACTCATTTTTTATCACATTAAAACAATGGGGACAGGTCGTTACAATTTTGGTGATCTGATACGATTTCAGGGTTTCAATATTCTGTAAAGCCAACAGCTGGAATAAAAATTCATTACCGGACCTTCTCGCGGGATCGCCCGTGCATTTTTCTTCATCCCCCAGGATTGCAAAGCGAATACCGGCCATCTGCATCAATTGAGCGAAGGCTCGCGTCACTTTTTGAGCTCGGGCATCATAACTTCCTGCACAACCTACCCAGAAAAGGACTTCTGGCGATTCGCCCTTTGCGGCGTAATCTGCCATGGTATCAATTTTTTCCATGCCTTATATTTTATTGGTTGGTCCAGCTCGAGCGGGGTGCGCTCATAGGCCAAACACTTCCGTTGTTTTCTAAACTATTAAACATAGCTGTCCAGTTTGCAGGTCCAGCCGATTGGCTCAATATTTCATTTCTCCGAAGTTCAAGGATAGGTTCCATCGGGTCAATTAATACCGGGCAGGCTTCCACGCAGGCCTGACAAGTGGTACACGCATGAATCTCTTCAGGATGGATATAGGAAAACAAGGATTTACCATCATCGTAAGGAGTTAATCCGAGTTCTTTATTATCCAATTTGCGCCCAATTTCTTCCATCCGGTCGCGGATATCCATCATGATTTTGCGTGGAGATAATTTTTTGCCGGTCAAATTAGCCGGGCATACGGTGGTACACCGGCCACATTCAGTGCAGGAGTAGGCACCCAGAAGAACACGTCGTGGCAGGTCAAAAACATCTTTTGCTCCAAACTCAGAAATCTCCGGGCTGCTCGTATCCGTGGCGGCTGGATTCAAGCCCAGGATTGATCTAACCTCATTCATTACCACCGGCATGTTTTCCATCGTTCCTCTCGGGTTGATCCGGGAGAAGTAAGTTTGAGGAAAAGCCAGGAAAATGTGTAAATGTTTTGATATTGGAAGATAATTGATAAATCCAAGCACAACCAGGTAATGTAGCCACCAGCCGGTGCGCTCGAGGGTTTGTAATGTGGCAACCGGTAATTGCCCCAAAATAAGAGGGCCCAGCCAGCCTGAAATGGCAAAACTTCCTGTCGCCGGATACTGTTCCGGAAGATGTCTTTGCAACACCTGGTCAGCTCCGTTCATTGTAAAAATGGCCGATACTAAAACCAGTTCTCCTAATAAAATAAGATTAGCATCCAGGCGCGGCCAGGCAGTCATTTCAGCCTGATGAAACCTGCGCAGTTTGATAATATTTCTTCTCCACAAAAAAATAATGGTTGCCACAAAGGCCAATAAAGACAGGATTTCAACAGAAGAGATGGCAAGGGTATAAAAGCTACCCAGTAAGGGGGCAAATACCCGGTGTTGATGAAACATACCATCGGACAATATTTCAATCAGTTCCAGTTGAGTCAACAAAAAGGCAAGATAAATGAAGGCATGCAGTACTGCTGGTTTCCACAAGGCAAACATTTTTTTTTGTCCAAAAGCAATCAACAATACATTTTTAAGCCTGAGCCCAATATCCCCGACCGGCGCTTCTTTTTTACCCAGGAGAATATTTCGATAAATTTTTTTAAAATTCCTGAAAGCCAGGTAAAATGCGGCCAGCGAGATCAGTATAAATAAAAGGGTTGACAACATCCAGGGTAAAAATTCTAACTTGCATAAAATTACAATATCGCGACAACTCTTTTATGAAAATCTTGAACGCAGGTCAGATCAGGCAGAAGATTAAACGCCTGGCTATTGAAATTCTGGAAAAAAATACGGATGCCAAAGAGATCATCCTGGCAGGCATCAACAATAAAGGATATGAATTTGCCGAGTACATAAAGAAGGAGATGACCCAGTTTTCAGCAATTACGATAACCCTTACCCGGATCAAGCTCAATCCTGCTGCACCACTGACCCAGGAGGTGACCGTTGATTTGCCCCTTGCTCAGTTGGATAAAAAAACGATAATTATAGTAGATGATGTAGCCAATACCGGCCGGACGCTGTTCTATGCGATGAAGCCTATCCTGGGGATACTCCCTAAAAAATTAGAAGTGGCCGTCCTGGTAGACCGGATGCATAAGGCTTTCCCAATTCAGGTCGATTATGTAGGGTTAAGTTTGTCCACGACTATGGAAGAAAATATCGAGGTGGAGTTAACAAATAATGATTGGGTGGTGGAATTGAGATGAATCGATTGATTCGATTTATTCGAATTATTCGATTCATTCGAATTATTCGATTTATTCTCTCGTCTTCAATACTTCCCAGGTATGGTCAGCCATCAACCGCACCGTAGCGAGAAATTCATAGGGTTTTTTCCTACCCCATTCTGCAGGCGCTACCATGGATAATACCCATTGGGAATCTGATTTTTTACTGTAAAGGTGGTAGATGTGATTGATGACCGGGTTAAAGCCCACAGCAGCATGATAAATCTGTTCGGATATCTGAATTCTGGAATGCAGGGTTTTACTTTGGGTGATCAACAGGTCGATTTGTTCTTTTATTTGTTGGAGCTGAACATCCGTTTGCTGGTACATGGCTTTCATAGCCAGTCCCCTGATCTTGCCCAAATCATCCGGCCTGACCACTGCAGAACCCGCATGATGCGGATATGGCAAACTTCCCGGATTAGTGGCAACCAGTTTTTTGTCAATAGGGTTTTCAAATTCTTTTTCCTGCATGGTCACAAAATTGCAGTTAACTCTACAATTAATCAAATAAGGTGTTGCTGGTGGCAGGAGGGGCAATGCCAAGATGGCTAAATCCTTTTGCCGTGGCTTCTCTTCCCCTGGGGGTTCGCTGAAGGAATCCTTCCATAATCAAAAAAGGTTCATACACTTCTTCAATTGTTCCGGGTTCTTCACCTACCGCTGTGGCTATGGTAGTCAGGCCAACAGGTCCTCCTTTAAATTTGGTGATGATGGCATTAAGAATTCTTTTGTCCATTTCATCCAGGCCATAGTCGTCAATGTTGAGGGCGTGCAGCGCATATTTGGCTATTTCCAATTCTATTGTACCATCTCCCTGCACCATAGCAAAATCCCTTACCCTGCGCAATAGAGCATTAGCTATACGCGGAGTACCCCGGCTCCTCCTGGCAATTTCTTTGGCACCGGCATCGGAAATCGGAATCGATAATATTCCGGCAGCGCGTTTTACAATCCCAACCAGGGTAATAAAATCGTAATAGTCCAAATGGCAGTTGATTCCAAATCGGGCCCGGAGGGGTGCCGTCAACAGTCCCATGCGGGTGGTCGCCCCTACCAGGGTAAACGGGTTTAGGCTGATCTGCACACTGCGCGCATTGGGCCCGGCATCGATCATGATATCAATCCGGTAATCCTCCATGGCACTGTACAAATATTCTTCGACTATATTATTGAGCCGGTGAATTTCATCGATAAAGAGGACATCGCCGGAATTGAGATTGGTCAATAAGCCAGCCAGGTCACCCGGGCGCTCAATGACTGGCCCCGAAGTCGATTTGAGACTGGCACCTAATTCATTTGCAACAATATTGGCCAGGGTAGTTTTGCCCAGACCCGGTGGGCCATGCAATAAAACATGATCCAGGGCTTCTCCTCTCATTTTCGCTGCCTGGATAAAGACTTTGAGGTTGTCCACTATTTTTTTCTGGCCACTAAATTCCTCCAGGATTACCGGACGAAGTGTTTTCTCTATCAGTCGGTCTTCCGGATTTGATGGGATAGGACTATTTTCTGCAGGCCGGTTGATCATTATTTTATTTTTGAGTCCAGACCGAGCGTAAATCTTTTAAATCTTCAACCGGGGTGACACAGGTGTCAGTAGAATTCCAGGGGTATTCACATAAAAGGTCCCCGGTGCAACTGAATACCATAATGTTTACATTTCCGTAAAGGATGTATTGGGGTTCGTTGTTGAAATATCCTTTTTTCACTTCAGTGACCCGGTTTCTCAAGACTACTTTATTTATCCAGGCAACACTTAAAGGAGCCTGGGTATCGAAACATTCTTTTTTGGTAAAGACCTGACCCTTTTTTTCACCGGGTTTTATTTCCTGGATACATTCCAGCTTGATTGCCATGGAACCTGTCATACAGTTGGTCACCGTTCCTTTAACTTCCGAATAGGTTATTTTTACCAACTGCCCTTCACTGAATAAAAATTCTGTGTCGCTTAATTCCACCGGCAACAATCGTGTACCGTCCTTGAGCTCCAGGATAAACCGGCATCCATCGAGGGCTGTATAATCCCTTACCGTGGCATCTGTCTTACACTTTGCTTTTTCTTCCAAAACGACAGGATCTGAACCCTGTTGAATTACAAAAAAATGGAGTATCAAAATATTAATCCAAAGTAATATCATAGTTAATCAGATTTATGCAGTTTATTGCGTAGACCCTCGTCTATAGCATCCAGAAATTCTTCCGTGTACAAATAGTGTTTTCCATGTTCTACCTTATTGCCATGAATACATACAGCAAGGTCTTTGGTCATTTTGCCTTGTTCCACTGTTTCTATACAAACTCGTTCCAGGGTATGGCAAAAATCGATAAGGGCTTGATTTTGATCTTTTTTGCCCCTGAACTCGAGACCCCTGGTCCAGGCAAAGATAGAAGCTATTGGATTGGTACTCGTTGGTTTACCCGCCTGATGATCTCTGAAATGCCGGGTGACCGTACCGTGGGCCGCTTCAGCTTCCATCGTTTGACCATCAGGAGTGATGAGCACGCTGGTCATTAGTCCTAAAGAACCAAAGCCCTGAGCAATGGTATCGCTTTGTACGTCTCCATCATAATTTTTACACGCCCAGACAAAATTGCCATTCCATTTAAGCGCAGAGGCAACCATATCATCAATCAACCGGTGCTCATAAAGCAATTTTTTACTGTCCATGATGGATTTGAATTCATGCTCATAGACTTCTTGAAAGATATCTTTAAACCGGCCATCGTATTTCTTAAGGATAGTATTTTTGGTAGACAGGTAAAGAGGCCATTCTTTCCGGATGGACATATTGAAACAAGCCCGGGCAAACCCACGGATACTCTCATCGGTATTATACATGGCAAGGGCTACGCCATCCCCTTTGAAATTGAATACTTCATGGCTGATTGGAGTACTGCCATCTTCCGGGGTGTAGGTAATCGTCAACTTACCTTTGCCTTTGGTCACAAAATCAGTGGCCCGGTATTGGTCGCCAAAGGCATGTCTTCCAACAATGATCGGTGCAGTCCAGTTGGTCACCAGCCTGGGTACATTATTAATTACAATAGGCTCTCTGAATACCGTTCCGTCCAGGATATTGCGTATGGTGCCGTTGGGGCTTTTCCACATATGTTTCAGATTAAATTCCACGACCCGGGCTTCATCGGGGGTAATCGTCGCACATTTTATCCCAACACCACAAGCCTGAATAGCATGAGCAGCGTCAATAGTCACCTGATCCTGGGTTGCATCGCGATGTTCCAAACCCAGGTCAAAATATTGAATGGGGACATCGAGGTAAGGCAGGATCAATTTGTCTTTGATAAATTTCCAGATGATACGGGTCATCTCATCGCCATCCAGTTCAACCACAGGATTCGTTACTTTGATTTTTTGCATCGGATTACCTATTTTTTCTGTTTGGGTGCAAAAATACCACACTTTTATCAGGTTATATATGCTGAAAAAATTGCCTATCATTATCCGTATATATGCTTAAGGCTGACGTCGAATGAAGAAAATAATTCTGCATCCACCAAAAGAAGAACATAAAATTTTAAATCATCCGGAATGTTTTAAACCCGTTTTGTAATTTTACCAACTATGATGTTGATCATTTCTCCAGCTAAAAAACTGGACTTTAAACCCTTGAGCTTTAAAGAATCTACTCCGATCCGATTTCCAAAAGAAACCCGTGAACTGGCAAGAGTCATGAAAAAACAATCCCCTCAGGACCTCATGGAATTGATGGATATCAGCAAGGCACTCGCTGACCTTAATGTCCAGCGCTATCAGGACTATGACCCCAAAATGCCGGAGTCCAGATCAAAACAGGCCATTTTTGCTTTTAATGGTGATGTTTATGCAGGACTCAAGGCTACAGATTTTGATGCCAAGGATCTCCATTTTGCCCAAAAACATCTCAGGATCTTATCGGGACTTTACGGGTTGTTAAAACCCCTTGACAGAATTCAGGAATACCGCCTGGAGATGGGTTCCGGACTTCTAATCGGCCGACACAAGAGCCTCTATAGCTTTTGGGGAAGTAAAATAACCGAATTGCTTAATCAGGATATGGCCGAAAACAAGGATAAAATATTGGTCAACCTGGCTTCTGAGGAGTATTTTCATGTAATTCAACCCGATCGCATCAAGGGAAAGCTGGTCCATATCCGGTTTGAAGAAAAAAGAGGTCACGATTATCAGGTCATATCCTTCAGCGCTAAAAAAGCAAGGGGATTAATGGCACGGTTTATCATAAAAAATAAATTGACCAGGATTGAAGATTTAATGACTTTTGACCTGGAAAAGTATCTGTTCAACTCTGACCGTTCTAAAAATGATCAACTTACTTTTGTCCGTTAAGAAATAAACCAGAATGAAATTAATCAGGCCTTTCCTTGCAGCCATCTTATTAACAGGATGGATATTCTTTTTAAATAATCCGATAGTCACTAAAAATGCAACGATCCCTGCTCCAGGCCCTTTTATGAGCCCTTTTACAGGTTTTTGGCATAATGCCTCAATCCCCGATGTCGCCAATTCCACTATCAGTTCAACTCAACTCACTGAAGCTACCCAGGTTTTCTGGGATGAACGGCTCGTACCTCACATTTTCGCCGGAGGAGAAAAAGACGCTGTATATGCATCGGGGTACCTTGTTGCTTCACAGCGTTTGTGGCAGATGGATATGCTGGCCAGGTCTGCTCAGGGCCGGCTGGCTGAAGTATTAGGGGGAGATCGATTAATTGCACGGGACAAAGAACAGCGCCGGATGGGGATGTTATTTGGAGCCGAAAATGCGATAAGGGGTTGGCAGAAAGACAGCGTTCATTTTCAACTCATTGAAGCTTATTGCGCGGGGGTAAATGATTATATCCGGCAACTCAGAGAAAGGGATTACCCCATTGAGTATAAACTAATGGGTTTTAAACCCGAACCCTGGAGCCCATTAAAAACTGCCGCCATTGTTAAGTATATGGCTCAATCTTTATGCAGCCGTGAGGCCGATCTGGAAGCTACCCTGACGAGGGCTTATTTGGGAGATAGTCTATATGCTTACCTTTTTCCGGCTTATTTTGAAGCCCAGACCCCGGTAATCCCGAAAGGCCAGCCCTGGAATTTCACCCGAAGCACGGACAGCCTGGCAGGCAAAGCATCATTTGATAATATGATGACCTTGTATAAGAGACCTAATCAACTGCCACCACCGGGTCAGGGCAGCAATAATTGGGCGGTGAGCGGATCCAAAACCAAGTCAGGTTTTCCCATTTTGTGCAGCGATCCTCATCTGAGACTTACCCTGCCATCGATATGGTTTGAAAATCAAATTCATAGCCCTGAAATGAACGCTTACGGAGTAAGTGTCCCCGGTATACCCGGTATCCTGATCGGATTTAATGAACATATTGCCTGGGGCGAAACCAATGTATCTCACGATGTGGCCGATTGGTACCGGGTCCAATGGGTGGATTCCAACCACACTGCTTACTTACTCGATGGTAATTCCATGGAGGTGAATTATAAAATTGAAGAAATCAGGATTAAAAATCAACCGACGATTTTCGACACCGTAAAATATACCTGCTGGGGCCCTGTGGTGGCCGAGTCACCGGGCGATCCGCATGCCGGGTTGGCCTATCACTGGATCGCCCATGAAATCCCTGAAAGTTTTGAAATGCTGGTTTTTCTCAATCTTATGAAATCTAAAAATTATGATGATTATTACAAGGCGTTGAACGGTTATAAAAGCCCGGCACAAAATTTTGTTTTCGCTTCAAAAGACGGTGATATTGCGATCACTGTCAACGGAAAATTCCCAATAAAAAGGCTTGGTCAGGGGCAGTATATTCAGGATGGTTCCTTGTCTTCCAATGCCTGGCAGGGATATGTGCCTTATGAACACAATCCGAGGAGTAAAAATCCGGTCAACGGATATGTGGCCAGTGCCAATCAGCACAGTACCGACCCGAGTTACCCTTATTATTATAATGGTGATTTTGATCATTTCAGGGGCCGGATGTTAAACCGGGCATTGGCACCCATGACTCAAATTGCCCCGGAAGACATGATGTTGCTGCAGAATAACAACTATAGTATCAAAGCAGAAGAAAATTTGCCTGCAATGCTCCGGATGCTCGATAGTGCGACCAGTCAGGACGAAGAAAAAAAACAACTGATTAAAAAAATGAAAATCTGGGACTTCCGTTTTGATGCGGATTCTGAGGTTGCTGGTTTTTTTAATTTATGGTATAGAAGTATGTACCGGTTGATTTTTGATGAGATTTACACCAGCAAGGATTCTTCCAGCCTGGAATACCCGGAAACCTATCTGACCACCCGGCTCCTCAGTACAGATATTCAGCATAAGATTTTTGATTTAAAGGCTACCGCGGAAAAAGAAAGCGCCGGTGATATTATTACACTGGCCTTTCAACAGGCTTTTAAAACCATTCCCCGTGATGACCAGGGAAAAATTAAAGTCTGGAATAAGATCGCCGATCCTAAAATCCAACACCTGGCCAACCTTCCGGGCTTTTCCAGAGAACATTTAAACGTTGGAGGGTCCGGAGATGCTTTAAACGCTGTAGGTAATGGCTCGGGCCCATCCTGGAGAATGATCGTCGAACTTGGGCCGGAGATTCGGGCCCGGGTCATTTTTCCAGGAGGGCAGAGCGGCAATCCGGCTTCCAGGTTTTATGACAATATGGTGGATGAATGGGCGAACGGAAGGTATCAAAGAGCGATATTTATTCAAAATCCCGATGACATCATACCTATTTTTAAACAACAATTTATTCCAAGCCATGACAAATAAATTCATCCTGGTTTACGCGCTGATATTTTTTATTGTGGGTTATATGATTCAAACCGCTCTGCCCTGGTATTCTATGGCATTGCTTGCGCTGGTTTTAGGTTATTCTGCTAAATTTAAACCCCTGCAATCGCTCTTTTTATTTTTCCTGATGGGGGCCTTGCTGTGGATCACCTTAGCTTATTGGAAGGATACCCAATCGAGGGCTCACTTGTCTGCCCGGATCGGTATTTTGTTTGGCGTAAAAAATTTGTTTATTCTATTAGGCGTGACTTCCGTGATAGGCGGGATCACCAGCGGTCTTGGGGCCTGGTGCGGAAGTTTATTTGCAAAATATTTAAGGGAATAAAAACAGCCGTCTGTCGATCAATTTTGCAGCTGATTCAAATATAATTGCATGAATTGTTCATTTCTCTCAAATTTGTCAAAAATCTAGGATCATGGATAAAGAGACTGTTGCTTTTCTGAAAGCAGAAAAAAGGGTAAAAGAGTTAAAATCATTTTATCGTTTTCTGTTTATCTGGATCATCATATCCTGTTTTTTGATGGCTATGAACCTGGCCACGGGAGACCGGGAATTTTGGTCTATTTTCCCCGTAATGGGTATGGGTTTAGGAGTGATGATCAAATACGTCAGGGTGTTTGGCTGGCCTGGTTTTGGCAAGGATTGGGAAGAACGAAAATTTTATGAGGAATTGGAACGCATCAAAGAACGTGAGGAAAGGATAAAATACATGCTGAATAAGGGCAAAAACCAAACCCCGGCATCTCCTGCGTCACCAGCCGATCAGGCTGCGCTTGACCTGGATAAACTGGATTTGAAAGAGGTGAGAAAACAATGGAGGGATTCGGAGTTGGTGTAAGCTACGAGTAGCGAGCTACGAGTAGAGAGATTATGTCCAATCATATTTTAAGTTAAAATTCAGTGGCCAAATAGTTTAGGCTATAAATTTAATTTTCACAAATATTAAAAATCTATATTTCTGTATACCAGAAGGTATATTAATTTATATTTGTCCCGGCCATACAGAGTATTTTTATCAAGACGACAATTATAATTCCAAATCCGATGTATGGCCATTTTTTTAGCTGTGAGGTAATAGCCTAAAGGTAAAAGCTGACAGACCCTGTTACTGTTAATTATTTGATTTTATTTCAATCCCAAAGTAACCTGGGATCTCGATTTAAACTAGTTTTGTTTTATCCTTCACCAGTGCATTGCGCTGCTGTTATGATTGGATTGAAATGGGTAGACTTCGCAACTATTACCTTATAGCAACTCATTAATCTTGCGCTCCTCCTAACATCAGCAGAATAAGGGGCGATAGGTATTACTTCCTACATGGTTTAATTGCAATAAGGCATCCCCTTTCAACCGCCTGAGCACAGACTTTCTGGCAATTGCAAATGGGATCAGGGGCATGTTCCAAACATTTTATACACCCTTGACATTCATTTATAGCCCGGGCAGGGGCTGAAATGGATGGGGTTTGAAACACCAGGGCACAGACCACGAGTGGTAGTGCGAGTAAAAAAGAACCTTTTCATTTTATTGTTTTTGGTTTTTTTAGATGAACAATAGAAGTGATCCGCTTCCGTCGATAAGAACTTTAAAATACCCTTAAGTCTAAATTAACGAATAAACTTCGAGTCAGGGAAGGTATTTATCAGGTCCAAATGGTGATGCTAACCCTGGTTGTATAATCCGGACCATCCTGACCCACCGTTCCGATTCATGTTGACCCACCCTTCCGATTTATGCAGACCCATTTTTCCGGGTCCCTCATTTTTGCGGGATGACCCACCCTGTTTACAGGCTTTAGTTGTTAAGGATTTGCGAGGCAATCCTAGTATTTGGCTAAAAACTAACGGAAACGCCTCAAAAACCAGTATTGATATCATTTAGTTGCACGATTTATGGCTGTTTTGGTTTCGCATAAACTTCAGCGCTCATCACCTCGATTCCAACAAAGGGCTGATTACCTTCCACCCAGGCATCGTGTCCGGGTGGGATTGAGAATGACTCGCCCGCAACAATCGTTTTTTCGGTGCCGTCATTCAGCCGGACCGTAATTCGCCCTGAGATTGCGTACCCGACATAGGATAGCTGACATTGGTCGGTCTTGGCGATTGGCTTGATGCATTCCGACCAGTACCAGTCGGACACAAACTTAAATTTCCCAATGGTAGTTCCCTAGAGGTGAATGACTTCAATCCTGGTCCGAGGTAGGAATGCAGAAACCCCGTCGGGTGAGCTGCTGTACGGAAGTTTTAGATCTATAATGGAATTCATGAGGGTCTGATCTTTGTTTATTAGTTGTCATCACCTATCCATCGGTCATAGCCTTCTTCGAGTTTGTAGTAACGTCCATGCGCCCAGTCGTAGAAATCCTGCCACGTGGTCAGAACCGTCTGAGTACCCTCAATTTTGACCATCAATCCTGCTTCTACCAGCCGCCTAATTTTCCGTAGTTCTTCCACCAGTATTCCAAAACCCGTATGCCACTGTCCCAGGATTCCCATATCTTTTGTTTCCGCATATAATGCATCAAAGTCCTTGAGCATTTCAATAGTGATGATCTGTCCTTTCCCGACCTATTTTTCTTCCATTTTTTAAGTAATCCAACTAATTATTCCGTTTACTGGATTAGGATAAAATCAAACTTAGAATTTATTAAATTGAATTTGTATACTAACTAAAGGTTAAGAGGTGAAATATGTTATTAGGTTAGATTGAAGCGTAAATCGTCACTCGAATCCGACTTATAGGCTTTCGGACTCATTGAGGGTGAGGCTGAGGTTGAGAACCC
>JAWXBI010000284.1:0-11446 GCA_034439915.1 Saprospiraceae bacterium
GGGGGGCTCAATTTTAATCAGAACTTCGGACCAAAGACTGAAGTGAATTCAAGTTATTTCTACAATAGCTCCAATACTTTTATTCACCGGATTGCCGATCGTGAAAATTTTTTACCGCAGGGCAATTACCATGACCTGAGCAACACTGAACAAAACTCGGAAAGGCAGACCCACCGACTTACAGTCCAACTCGATCAGGTCCTCGATACGTTTTCATCCATCCGCTTTAATGGCAATTTTTCATTTAATGACAATTACAACGACAGCAAAAGCCTTACCCGGCAGATCCGGTCCAATGAGGAAATCAACATTGTCGACCGGCTCAATGGAAGCAATTCAGAAGGCTTGAATGTACAGGGCACTTTATTATACCGTTTAAAATTCCCAAAAAGAGGCCGTTTTTTTACCACTACCTTGTCCGTCAATTCCAACGACAACAATACCGATAGCGACAACAGAACCATTCGAAACTACGTCGCTAACTTTCCTGTATTCAGACAGGATTCGATATTCCAGAATAACCTGAGGATAAATGACCGCAGACTGTATTCTGCTGCAGTCTCTTATACGGAGCCGGTAGCCAGGAGGCGGTATCTGGAAATTAATGCTTCTCATCGCCGCACCAATACCAACTACAATCAGGATGTATTGGATATCCTGTCTGGTAATACCCGGAATACTTTCCTGAGTAATGGATATGAAAACGTTTATTCCTACAACCGCACCGGTGTCAATTTCAGGATCGCTGAAAAAGAAATCAATATCACCACCGGTTTGTCCTTACAGCAGTCCCTGCTCAACGGGATTCAGGATAAAGGAGAAAACAAACGCATTAAAAAAGACTTTGTCAACCTGGTGCCTTCGGCCCGGATGGAATATAATCTGGGCAGCGGTCGTAACCTGAGTGTCAACTATGATGCCAGTGTCCGCGAGCCTAGTATCGACCAGATTTCACCGATCATTGACAATTCCAATCCTCAGTACATTTCCCAGGGCAACCCCGATTTAAGGCCGGAATATAATCACAATCTCAACCTCAACTACAGACAGTTTAATATGGCCACCTTTACCAATTTTTTTGCGTTTGCCCGGATGACTTTGTCTGAACACCCTATAATATATTCTCAGGTGGTGGATGAATTTCTGCGAACCACGAGCAGGCCCGTCAACCTTCAAAAAAATAACCTAACCCTGTTTGGTAATGTTAATTATGGGTTTCAGGTCAAGCCTTTAAAAACACGGATCAACCTCAGCTCAGGCTTAAATGGAACCCGTGGATACAATTTTATCCAGGCTATTGAAAATAAATACAATACCACCTCGCTCAACGGCCGGATTAATTTGGAATACCGGCCTAATGATTTTTTCGAAGTGGTCACCGGTGTCCGAAAAGCCTGGAATAATACACTTTATTCGATCAACAAAGAATTAAATCAAAAATCCAATACCACCACCTATACTACCGATATCATGGCACAGTATAAAGGGTTTACACTGACCACCGGGTTGAATTATTATGTTTATAAAGGGTTGAGTGACCGTTTTAATCAGGAGGTCCCGATCTGGATCGCTTCTTTATCAAAAACTTTCCTGAAAAGCAAACGTCTTGAATTAAAATTAACGGCCAATGACCTCCTTAAACGAAACGTCGGAATCAACCGGACCAATCAATTAAATTATATCGAAGACGAAGAAGTGAATACCCTGAGCCGGTATTTTTTAATGGGATTAAATTATACTCTAAAAGGCACCCCCAAGATGACGGGTGGAGGCAGGAGGATGATCCGTTTAAATAATTAATTGATCCAAAACCCGGACAATTAATGATATTTGATTGTTAGATCTTTACGGGTAAACAATTTGTTCCTCGAGCTCCGTTACCGAAATGTCGAGATGGGAGGATTCATAAATACATTGACCATCTTTAATCAATAAAAGCTGGGGTGATTCATGAAATACCTTATAGCGGTGCGCAACCTCCTGACTTAAAGCCGGAAATTTAATAAGGTCCAGAAAATAACAAGGGAGTCGTTCAGCCAAAACAGGTTCAACAGTTTTAAGGTTTAATCGCCTTAAGGCTATATCGCTGATTGAACAGCGGCTGCTGTGTTTAAAGACTAATACGGGTCCCTCAAACGATTGGGTGTTCAATATTTCCAACTGCTCCGCACTGGTCAGGGCCAGCCAGGCATGGGGTAAATTAGAACTCACTGGGACACCCAATACCACGGTTGCAGGCTTCCAATAAGAAAAAAGCGAGGGTAATGCCTACCCAGAATAATTTTTGACGAATACTGCTTTTCATTCCTGTTTTTTTAACAAAGTTAATTATAATATCATTCACCTAAACTCAACAGAGTGGTAAGGTATTGCAAATATACAGTTAAAAATTAACAAATATAATTACCGATAATATGTATCTGGCTGTAAATTTTATTTTATAAAGTATTTAACGCCAGTTAAGGACAGTTAGGTTCAAGTCAGGGCAGGCTATTAAATCGCATTATTCTAATACATAGATTTATTGAAGCTAACACACACCTTATGAGCCCGCTAACCTCTGGAGCAATCTCTATCTTATCCCTATTGTTGTGGTACCTGACAGGTAAAGTAGTACCACATCACGATCGTTTTCATCACATGGTCCATTCCACAGCTCCATGCCAGGTCGATGGGGGTACTATTCAATTTACCGGAAAAGATACCATCTGCGCAGGGGAGTCCACTGGTAAATTTTTTGTTGAATTTTATGGTAAGGATCCTAATCTCCACAAACCAGTTTATACCCAATTTGTCATCAATGAAATAGAAGTCGATCACTCCGGGACAGATACAGCAGAGTTTGTCGAAATCCTGGGTCCAGCCGATTCCTCACTTGCCGGGTATGTTTTGGTTTTTTTCAATGGCACGGCAACCGCACCTCCCAATGCCAGTTATCGGGTTATCGATCTCGACAGGTTTAGAACAGATAGTTGCGGTTATTTTTTACTACATGGTCCCGGGGTCATCGATCTTCATCCCGACACTGGTATATCGGATTCCCTGATTGCGGTCGGTGGTGGTTTTATTCAAAACGGAGCGGATGCCATTGCCCTGTACCATAAACCCAGCTTTGGAAACAATACTGCTCCTACCCTGACGGATTTGGTTGATGCAGTAGTTTATCATAATTCCACTGTTAGCCTGGATTCCAATCTGTTAGCTGCCCTGGGTGAAACGGAGCAGTTGGTAGACAACCAGGCCTCCTCCCTGGCCAGGCTTCCGAATGGGACTGGCAATTTTATAAAAGATTCAACACCGACTCCGGGATATATCAATTCAACGGCTCCTTTGTATAGTTACCTCTGGCTGCTTTCAAATCAGGACTCCATTATTGAGGTACGGACAGGTCAGGATACCGCGGGATATATCGGATCATTCCAAATAAACGATACGGGCAGTTACCTGGTCTTTGGACTTTCAACAACGAATTCACGGGATAGTTTTTTGAATAGATCATTCAACACCCTTGAAGAGCTCCGTTTAGCCATTAACAGCGGTTATTGTGCTTCTCTCTCAAATAGGGGAATACCTATCCTGGCAAGGCCACCTATCCGGTTTCTAAATGCGTTGCCCACCATTTGTTCTTCGTTTGATGCAGTAGGCACGTATCGGATTGCCGTGCGTTGGATTGGTCCATTGACTCAACCGTTCATCGGTCCGGGGTACTCTTCACCTTTGCCGGGGCGCATTCAAAATCATGGGGATACCATCATTTTTTTATCGGACCCCATTCCCGGCGGGGACACTATTCAATTTCAGCTCAGAGACCCCAATTGTGGAAATATCTGGAAACAATCGATAAGTCAATTTTGCGATTATTGCAGCAGGATGCATCCTCCAGACAGTTCCGCTTTAATCGGAGTTTGTGCAGATGATGTTTTTACCATTAAACCCACAGGCGGGGGAGTAGAACAGGTCAAGCCCACTGCTGACTTGTTTTTTTCAGAATATCTGGAAGGCTCTTCAAACAATAAATGCCTTGAACTTTTTAACGGGACAGGACAATCGATTGACCTACAGGCTGAAAATTATAGTATTGAATTATTTTACAATGGGCAGGACGTCCCACTGGGGATCATCCTATTAGAAGGGGTGGTTCCTGATGGGCAAACTTATGTTCTTTGTCATCCGGGTGCAGATACGGTAATCACCAATCGCGCTCAACAAACCACTGCTAATTTGGATTTTAATGGGGATGATGCCCTGGTATTGAAACAGGACGATAGAATAATCGATATTATTGGGCAAGTGGGATTTGACCCCGGGAATCAATGGGGTAACGGTCTGCTTTCCACTCAGGACAATACCTTGATTCGGCGTGATCAGGTATTTGAAGGGGATACCGAGGGGAGTGATGTTTTCTCCCTGCAACCCGGATGGCTTGGGTACGCAACCAATGAACACGACAACCTGGGTGTGCATGATTACAGAGCGACTCATCTGGTAAACACACAGTACCGCTTCTATGATGATCATGCTGGCTCCATCCATGATTTATTGGGCATCGGTTTGAGTTACTCCGCGAGGATAAATCTGGGTAATCTTCTGGATACCTTGTATTATTCGGCTGTCCACACCGACTATGGGTGTGAATCTGAAACTATTCCGATTGTTATTTCTTCCTCACCCGGTCAACTGACCTGTCTGAGTAAAGTCAATATAACACTGTCTGAAAAAGATTGTACCAGGACCATACATTCCAATGATGTAGTTAAAAATCCAGGACATTGTTCGTTTATCATCCAACTCGTTTACCCTTTTGGTACAAAACAATATCCGTCAAAGGATGTCCTGGACCGCTCTCATGTAGGCCAACCAATTCTCTATCAGGCGGGCAGACTGAATGGCAATACGTGTTGGGGATATGTTACCGTCCTGGACAAGAATTCATTCCTCAGCAAATGCGAAAAAGATACTCTTCATTGTTATGAGTTTAATGCCCGGCAAACGAGTACTCTGAATATTATTGATCCTTGTTCCGGAGTGACCGGTTTAATCCAAAATCTTGAATTTATAGATTCAGTTTGTATGAGCCCTTTTACCGGGATGTGGATCCGGACAAAAATTATATCTGATTTTACTTCGATGAGCAGGATTTGTAAAGACACCATTTGGATAATTAAATCAAATCACAACCAATTAACTGCCCCCGAATCCGTGCGTCTGGATTGTGATCAACTCAGGGGGTTTACGCCAGAACTGATGATTCCGGACTCTATGTTACACTATCAGCACTATGGACTGATCAGCAATAGTTATCATCTGGTTCCAACTTTGAATGGAAACCGGATTTACCCAACACCAGGTGTAGGTTGTAACCTCATGCCATCTTACCTTGATTTGATCATGCCATTATGTGGTAATGGTTATATGATCCGCAGGGAATGGAGGATCACCGACTGGTGCACCAGTTTGGATACCTTTTTTATTCAGTATATCAGCATTGAAGATTTTAAAGCACCCAGGCCTTCTTCATTGCGACCCGTGCTGGCAGCTAACACAGAACCGCATCAATGCCTGGGAAACATCCGACGAGTGAGGCCGCTTCGATTTAATGATTGTTCGGATTTAACAACTTCCATGGAATATAGCTATACTGACCCCAACTCGCCGGGTAAGATATCGCACGTTAAAATAGAAAACACTCCTGCTATTATCGCAACTATAACTTTGCCGGTTGGGAAACATAAAATCATTTTCAAAGCAGTAGATGCTTGTGGTTATTCTGCCACCGGAATGGTAGAAGCTGTGATTACCGACCCGTCTGCCCCGGAAGCGGTATGTCATGGCCGGGTGAAATTGTCAGTGGATCCGGCGCATTGCTGGGCAAGGGTTTATGCAGTTGATATTAATAACGGTTCTTATGACAATTGTCAGTCGCGATTACATCTGGCCGTAGCAGTATTGGATAGTATCCAGTATTGGAGGGGGTACTGGTCCCGGGAATTGGAATCCATTTTAGGAATTTATAAATACACTAAAAGTCTGAAGAACATTAACGCATTGATTGATCACTGGGTTAATGTTTATGTGTTCCGCGACTTTATCGATCTTGGCCAGGGAAATAATCAGGTAGTGTTGAGGGTATATGAATCGGATTCGATTCCAGCAATGGACCCGCACCGTTTTCCGTTTCAATTACATGATTGGTTTTGTTATAATGTTTATCCATTGTCCCGTATTGAAATCAATTATCAGTACACCACACAAGAATCCAGTTTGACCCGGCTTCCTGTACACTGTTCACCGGATAGTCTGAAAAGATTATATGAGCCAACGGATAAATTTAAACCGGATACGGTGCTTTTTGAGGGTAGTCTGAGCGTTACGGTCTGCTCGTATAATCCCATCGATACGACGTTAGACTTATCTGTATTATGTGACCAGGCCCGCTATAACGATTGTATAGCTAAGGTCTTTGTGGAAGATAAATTTCCACCTGCTGCGGAACAACCCGCAGACTTAAATCTATTTTGTGATTTAGCGGATTACAGATTTGCAACAGACGTGTGTTCAATCGATACACCACGGTCTCAATCGATGGTATTGGATTTTGATTGCCGCGATCTCCATCAAAGGCCTTATCGTGAAATTGAATATATCCTGGAACATGATAACCGATTAACGGATGCTGTTGACCCGACCGGCCATACGTTTGGATATTATGGTTGTAATCCATTGGATGTTTTGGTGCTGGATGAGCAAGGACCCCATTTCCAACGCTGTAAAGAAGGGAGTTGGAGACCGGTATATTGTCATCGATGGTTATGCCAGGACCAATATGATAGCCCCCAACGCCCTCAATTCAATGCTGGTTTCTGGCGCCCGGTATTTGGCTTGTATACTCAAATCAAAAAAGCAGGGGAGGTTACATTTTTGATTTCAGACAATTGTCAATTGGATACCAGTTTAATAATAACGGATACCTCGGTGATTTCAGATTGTGGTACCGGCTGGATGGCCCGCACCTGGAAGGCAAATGACCTCCAGGGAAATAGGGTAGAAGTGACCCAGAAAATCATAATTGGCCACCGAAGTGATTTTGAAGTTGTCTTTCCAGCCGACACAGTCATCCTTACAAAATCGATTAATTATAGCCAGATAAAATCGGGTTATCCTGTGGTCTCCGATACGGACTGTGAAATTACCGGGATATCGTACCTGGACCAACGTGTGGACCTCCCCCAAGAGTCGGGCCATAAAATTGTCCGCACCTGGATGGTTCGCAACTGGTGCTTGTATAATTTGTATCCTGGACGGGATGTCTCTGAAGATATCCTTGTGGATGACAGGATAGTTGCTGATCCCGTTCACCGCCCCTGCACCTACAGGCATTTAAAAGATGGGGGAGACGGCCAATTAAGGTACGTCCAGATAATTTATATTAGGGATAAAAACACTTCAGCTTATTCTAAACAAACCGTTGAGGTAAAACCAATTGGAATTGAGGATTCGATCCATTATGGAAAAGTACCTGTATTTAGTTTTCAGGAGTTGGACAAACAGGATAAATTTCAAGTATTCCCCAATTGGCCCAATCCATTTAACAGGAAAACCTGTATTTCGTATTATCTGCCCGAGGAGGGACTCGTGCAACTGGTGGCAAGGGATCTCTACGGCAAGATGGTGCTTAAGAAATCAATTATGGGATTTCACGGCATGAATTTTTTCCATCTTGGCCGCCAAGAACTCCCGGCCGAAGGCATCTACCTTTGTTCTGTTCAGTATAGTAACAGCAGCCAAACACTTAAATTGATTGTTTCCGGCCAATAATCGCAATGGAACACGATTTTCCGATGAAAACCCGATATTAAAATGCAAATCCAATACTACCTATAAGACGGCTTGGATTAGTAGAAAATGAATATTGATTTCCATGAAATTCGATGTGGTCACCAAATCGCGATAGATTGCCTTCATACCGCACATCAAAATAAATTTTACCAATGACCAGGGCAGCATTAGCCTGGTACCCGTATTTAATTTCTTTAAATTTTTGGTCATAGCCCGCCACCTCAAAAAGTTCAGAACGGCTGTTAATAAAAATATGACCCACCGGGCCGGCACCCAATTGTAATGGGCCTAGTTTTATACCTAATAAAATGGGAATATCCAGGTTTTGGTAACTTTCACTTTTTACAACATCAAACGGGCTATCTGAAATCTGGCTGAGTTTGAAGTCTGCAGTGTTGGAATTAAAAATAAATTCCGGTTGGATAAATATCCCGGCTAATTTTAATTGTAGAAAGAATCCGGCATGGATCCCATAATCAGCTTTGGCTACAGCAAGTTTTGTATCATTGAGATCGGATGCATCCCGGATATCAATTACTTCCGGGGACAGGTTGACACTGGAGACCCCGAATTTTAACCCGGCACGGAGTTGAGCGTGCAGGCTATCTGAGTAGAACAGCAATGAAAAACAACAGATTACGATAATTCTTTTCATCTTGGAAGATTATTTAAGAAATGAACGATAAAATCATGCCAATTATATTAAACAAATTTATAATGTGTCCTGATTTAACAACGAATTAGGTCGATTGTTAATGGAATTAATATCCAATGAAAACAAAGTCCCGTAAATCATTGCCCTGGAAGGTTAATTACCTGGGTAGTTTTGTGGACCTGAACGTAACCCCTCAGGATAAACCATTAGTTGCCATTGTCGGAAGATCCAATGTGGGCAAATCGAGTTTTATTAACACCATCTGTGAATTTAAGGAATTAGCCAGGACTTCTTCCAAACCGGGTAAAACACAAACGTTAAATTATTACGAAGTAAACAGGGATTTTTATCTGGTCGATATGCCCGGGTACGGCTATGCCGGGGTATCCAAGGTACTGAGGCAATCCTGGAGTGATTTTTCGCAAAATTTTATACTTAACGCAACCCAACTTACCTGCTTATTTATCCTGACAGACGCCAATATTGAACCGCAGGAACTGGATCTTAAATTTATTGCCTGGTGTGGGGAGAAAGAAATTCCAATACATATTATCAGGACCAAAATTGATAGGTCTAAACCTATTATAATCAACAAATTGGAAGAATTATTTAAACTAAAATTGCAAGATCATTGGGAGGAATTACCCGTTATTACACGGCATTCATCTGTAACTAAAGAAGGGACGTTGGAATTGCGACTTGCGATAGAAAGAATGTGTAAATAACCGTAAAATTTAAGGTAGTTTTACAAGTCCAAATGGAATTACCAATTCAGCCGCAACCTCATGTCATAGAAGATATAGAAAAGTGGCCGATTTTCAAACTATATGCGGGGAGAGATAAGCTGGTCCAGGAGATTAACAAGAATGCCGTTCGCAGTTTACGCTCAAAATATACAGGTAAACTGGACAAATTATTGGCGCGCACTATTTACATGGAGAAAATCAGGATGCGGGAAGAACCCTGGAATGCTGATCCCCAGAATGAACCGCTTTTCTGGAAAAAAATCCAAAAATCACTGCCCGATAGTTCCGCTGAGCTATCAGAAATTCAAAACAGAAGCGAATACCTGTTGCGAAAAATCATCGAACGCTATGCGGAAGAAATAGCTGGTGGGTTTAAAAAGAAAACCTTTTTAGTAGCCCGGAGGATTCTCAGTTTTTTTTTCCGGAGATTGCTCAATGCGGCCAGCGCCAAAAACATTTTTTATATTTTCCGTTCCAAACATCAGATCAGTGAAAGGATCAAGTTGTTTGGCCCGCTGGATAAAATAAGAGCCTTGTCCAAAGAAGGGGTGCTGGTTATTGTTCCCACGCATTCATCCAATATGGACAGCATTCTGATAGGATTTGCTCTGGATGAAATCGCAGGCTTGCCGGCATTTTCCTATGGTGCCGGTTTGAATTTGTATAATTCAGAATTGTTCGGGTACTTCATGAACCGCCTGGGTGCTTACCGGGTTGACCGGAGGAAAAAAAACCCGGTCTACCTGGAGAGCTTAAAAGCGATGTCCAATATTTCCTTACAATGGGGTACGAATACCCTTTTTTTTCCGGGTGGTACACGCTCCAGGTCCGGATCTTTGGAAACAAAACTAAAACTGGGTTTATTAGGAACGGCTGTAGAAGCGCAGCGCGAAATTTTACGGTTCGGCAATAAACGAAAAATATTTATCGTTCCGGTTGTCCTGAATTACCATTGTGTATTGGAAGCCAGGTACCTGATCGAACAACACCTGAGATCCATAGGCAAGGATACCTATCTGGGAAGCAGCAAGGACGAGTTCAAAAGTTTTAAAAATATATTTGTCTTTCTCTATAGACTGCTGTCCAAAAGTTCTGAAATAGCCTTATCATTTGGTTCGCCTCTGGATGTTATAGGGAATGAAGTCAATGATCAGGGGATCAGCCTGGACCAGAAAGGTCAGTGCATCAAACTCGAGGATTATTTTGTTTCTGTTGAGGCGGAAGGGGAAGCCACAGAAGCACAGCGAGACAATGTCTACACGTCTGTCCTGGCTGAAAAAATTGTTACCAGCTATCACAGCCATAATGTGGTATTCAGCACCAATCTGGTAGCGTATTGTGCATTTAAAACGATTGAAGACCTGAACCCCAACCTGGATGTATTTGCCTTATTGCGCCTGGGGCTGGACGAGGTGGAACTTGAACCCGGACTTTTGGCCCGGCACATCGGCGACGTCCAGGCCATCTTGATCGAAGAAGAAAAGAAAGGTAATATCCGGCTCGATAATTCAGCGGTATTACCGCCGTTGGAGTGTATAGCGGATGCCATCAATAGTATAGGGGTCTTCCATTCCATCAAACCCCTGAAATATACTAAGCAGGGAAAAGTAACTTCTGGCAACCTTAAAATGTTGTATTTCTACCACAACCGGTTGGATACCTACGAATTTTTAAAACAGTATTGGAACAATTAATCATTGGCTGCAAGCCATTGGAGGCATTGAATCTTAGCCTATGAACTTTATTGTATTTGACCTTGAATTGACTTGTTGGGAAGGCGACCCGGCGGGCCGTATGCAGGAAATCATCGAGATAGGGGCGTATAAAGTAGATTCCTGGAGACATACCCGCAGTAAGTTTAACCGGTTTGTTAAACCCAAGGTGTATCCCATCCTTTCCCCGTTCTGTGTCCAACTGACCAGCATTACCCAGGCAGATATCGATAAAGCCCGGAATTTTAAAACCGTGCTGCAGGAATTTCATACCTGGTGCGAACTGGATATTGAGCCCCATCACTTTATTGCCTGGGGTAGCCATGACCTTCAATACCTCATTGACAATTGTAAGCTCCATGGTTTGGAAACGGAATGGACCCAGCCATATACCGATTTAAAAAAACAATACCAGCGTATAAAAAAATTATACGAGCCCAAAGGACTTAAACACGCCACCGAATCGGAGGGATGGGAATTTGACGGTACCCAGCACC
>JAWXBI010000285.1:0-4399 GCA_034439915.1 Saprospiraceae bacterium
CTTGGCGCCTTCGCTTTGCTGCGTCTTGGCGAGAAACAAAATTTGATCTAATTTTAGCTCATGCAAAAAATCATTCTTATCCTTGTTATCCTGTTTTCCCATTCAATCATGCGGGCAAAAACAACAAAAGCCGTTCCCAAACCTTTACGGGTAGCCATCGATGGTATGGTGCATGATCATGTCAATTGGATCCTGGGCAGGAAAATAAAAGGCGATATTGAACTCGTAGGCATCGCTGAACCCAATCGGCAATTGGCTGAAGGTTATGCAAAACGATATGGCTTCAGTATGGATCTGGTATATCCCAGTTTGCAAAAACTGGTAGAAGCCACTAAACCTGAAGCCGTGATGGCGTTTAATGCAGTATACGATCACATCAAAACCGTTGAGTATTGTGCCCCACTCGGCATTCACGTCATGGTGGAAAAACCCCTGGCAGCCAATTTGCAACAAGCGGATAAAATGCTGGCCCTGTCAAAAAAACATCGGATCCATTTACTCACCAATTATGAAACGACCTGGTATGGCAGCAATGAATTAGCCTATAGTATGGTCAGGACAGAAAATCGTTTCGGCCCTATCCAAAAAATACATTTTCATACGGGCCACCAGGGGCCGGTAGAGATCGGCTGCAAACCGGAATTTTTGGCCTGGCTCACCGACCCCGTTTTAAATGGCGGCGGAGCCATTATGGACTTTGGTTGTTATGGTGCCAATCTGAGTACCTGGTTGTTGCAAGGGGAAGAGCCTGAATCGGTAACTGCTGTTGTCCAACACACCAAACCTAAAATCTATCCCAAGGTAGATGATGACGCAACGATCATATTGAACTATAAAAAAACTCAGGTGATCATAGAAGCCTCCTGGAATTGGCCTTATGGCAGAAAAGATATGGAGATCTATGGGCAAACGGGTCAGTTGATTTGCAAAGATGCCAGTCAAATGGTTATAAACGAACGAGATAAAAAAGAAAGCCAATCCCTCTCGGCGCCTGCCTTGCCTTCAAACCGAAACGACCCTTTTGTTTTTTTTGCACAAGTCGTACGGAGTGAAATTAAGATGGAACCCTTTGATCTTTCCACTGTCGAAAACAATATGATCGTGATGAAAATATTGGAGGCCGCAAAACAGGCCGCAGAAACGGGAAAAACGGTCAGTTGGAATAAACGGTATTCTCAGTAGTAAAAACCTCCTTATCTGTCTGGCTTAAAATGTTTGGATCAGCAATGCGATTGAAAATTGGAATAGTATTGATATTGATCCTCAACCCGCTTTCCGTTACCGGAATTCGGGCAGGCCTCAGCCTTAGCCTTAACCTCAACCTCAATTCTCAACCATTACCGCACCACAATCTCAGTTTTGATTCACTTGCCCTTCGCTGGGACGAGGGCATTCCGCTGGGAAACGGATGGTTAGGTGCCTTGATATGGAAAAAGGAGAATAAACTCCGGATCTCCCTGGACCGGGTGGATTTATGGGATGACCGCGCTATGCCTGAAATAGATAAACTCAGGTTCAATTGGGTGATAGAACAAGTAAAGAAAAATCAATACGATACGGTCCAACGTTTAGGAGACTGGCCGTATGAAAAATATCCGGCACCTACTAAAATCCCCGGGGCTGCACTTGAATTTGATCTCACCAATTTGGGAGAAGTCCAGTCAAATGAATTGGATATATCGAATGGCTTGAGTGCAATTAAATTTAAGAGTGGAGCAGTGCTGCATAATTATATCCATGCTACCCGGGAGACCGGTTATTTTAGTTTTGAAAACCTACCCTCAGTGTCCATATCAAGGGTAAACAAAACCGGTATACCTGAATTAATAATTCCTGCTTATGTATCCATAGCAAAGGGCACTTCAGGTAATAGTGCCGAGGGACAAAGCCTGGAAAGGCTGGGTTATAAAACAGGAGAACTGACCTATACAGCCAACAGCATTTTATACCACCAACTTACAGCGAACAAGGACTTTTATGAAGTCTTAGTCAAATGGTACCGTCTGCCGGGAAATAAAATCATAGGTCAATGGACCATCGTATTTAATGAAAAAGCAATGTTACCGGATTTAGACCTGAGGCTTGCAGAGCCTACTTTCTGGCCTGAGCACCTAAAATGGTGGAATGATTACTGGAGCCGGTCTGCAATAAATCTTCCGGATCAGGTCATTGAAAAACAATATTATCTCGATATGTACAAATTTGGGTGTGTGGCCAGGAGCAATACACCACCGATTTCCTTACAGGCTATTTGGACGGCGGATAATGGAAAGTTGCCGCCCTGGAAAGGCGATTACCACCACGACCTCAATACCCAACTGAGTTATTGGCCGGGGTATACCGGTAATCATTTAGACCTGACTTCAGGGTATACCAATTGGCTATGGAAAGTAAAAGGAGTAAACATAAAATGGACGAAGCAATATTTTGAGGCAGACGGTTTGAATGTGCCCGGAGTCACTACCATCAGCGGTAAACCTATGGGCGGCTGGATCCAGTATTCGATGAGCCCGACGACTTCATCCTGGCTGGCCCAGCATTTTTATTGGCAATGGAGATATAGTATGGCCCAGGAATTTTTGAATTTAAAAGCCTATCCCTACATCTCTGAGGTTTCCCGGTTTGTTAGTTATTGGCTGGATCGCCAACGGAATAGCCCGGAGGATATCATCAGTTCGTCCCCGGAATATTTTGATAATAGTATTAAGGCCTGGTTCAGGCATTTTACCAATTATGACTTGTCCCTGATGCGCCATCAAATCAAAATTCAATTGGAACTTCAATCCATGGATAAGTCTGGAGATAAAAAATTCAAAATATCTCCGGAGTTAGAGCAAACTATTCCTCCATTTCAATCAAATGAAACCGGACTAATGGTCGCTGCGGAGCAAAATCTGGAGGAATCACATCGGCACCATTCACCCTATATGGCGATCTACCCTTTGGGCCTCCTCAAAGCCGACGACACTGCCGACTTGAATTTGATTAACCGGTCGCTGGAATGGATCGAAAAAAAGGGCAGCAGGAAATGGACGGGGTATAGTTTTAGCTGGATGGCAGCCTTGTATGCCCGTGCCAAAAAGGGAGATCATGCAAGGGGTGAGTTACAAAAATTTGCCACTAATTTTTGTTCCATCAATAGTTTTCACCTCAATGGGGATCAGAAAGGGGGGCAATATTCCGACTTCACCTACCGCCCGTTTACCCTGGAAGGAAATTTTGCTTTTGCCCAGGCGGTGCATGAAATGTTGATACAAAGTTATCAGGGCTTTATTGAAGTATTCCCGGCCGTACCGGATGATTGGAAAACGATTTCGTTTCAATCACTCCGGACCGAAGGAGCCTTCCTGGTTTCAGTAAAAAAAGAAAACGGAAATGTAGACCAGGTGACCATTACTTCCGAAGCCGGAGGTAATCTGCGTTTAAAGCTTCCTTTTAAAACCTGGTATACAGAAAGTGTCGACCGGGAAACTATAAAAACAGAAAACGGTGTTGCAGAAATGCAGACCTCCAAAGGGCAAACGATTGTTTTTAAAAATGGATACGAATAATCCTCTTCGCTACTTAACCTTTTGACCCTTTAACCTTTTGACCCTTTTAACCCTTTACCCCTATTAGCTGCTAATCACTCTTCTTCACCTGTTTATAGTATCGGGAATATACCCCCTGCCATTAAATTTAAATAAGAATTACCATCTGTCACCTGTATTGTCGGCCTCAGATAAAAGTTAACAAGTTTAAAGGTCAGTTGGTAATTGTAATATGGAAAGCTATATGATTCTTCATGTCTGTAATATGAGTGGCCACGACCCAAACCAAAAGACGGAGAAATGGAAGCCCGATTAGCAAAATGAAAATTCCGATATACACTCAGGCCATACAATAATGAATGGATATTATCATTATTGTTTGGCCTTCCATAGATGAGCCGGTTAAATTGGTATCCGGCATCAATGGAAAACGATAATATAATATGGTGCTGCTCTTGTTTTAGCACCAGATAATTAAATCCTAATGCACCAAGATAGCTGGTTAACTTTACATTGTTTTGTTGAAAGGTGGTGTACTTAGTTATTTCTTTTCCAATGGTCAGGCTGCCTGTAAATCTTCCTCTTACCGTATATCCGCCCGTTAGTGCCCAGAGGTTTGAACGGACATCCTCATTATTAAGATGGGAATAAGATGCTCCCAGGTGATATCCACTGGTCTTTACCGGAAAGAGGTAATTCTGAGCAGACATCAGTACCGTGAGGTGAACAAAAATAATTGGTAGGGAATAACGGTATTTCATATAAGAAACTATTTGTTAGTTACAATTTTTCTCCCTTATTTTTCTTTGCCTATTTATTTTCCCGTCTATCCCTGTTTGATCTTGGAGCCCTTTAACCTTTAACCTTTA
>JAWXBI010000286.1:0-4765 GCA_034439915.1 Saprospiraceae bacterium
CTCTTTTTTACAGGAGACCATAACGGTCACGATCAAACAGAGGGCTAGTACAAGTCTATTCATGATGAAATTGGGAATTGAAGTGCAAATTTAAACTATCTGAGTGGAAAAACAAATGAGAATTAAACCAGGTACCGGGGAAAACATCATTCATAAAAATAATGCTTACTAGTATTTTTTACCTTTTTACCTTAAACAATAGTCATTGCACATAAAATGAGGTGCATTGTAAATAACCCGCACTAGAGGAAAAATTAATATGCATTCGATTTCCAAATATGGGATGTTCAGAACAAAAATAAATATGTTTTTCTGGAGTATTAGGACAAATCTAATTTTATGATCACCGGCAAAATAAGCTTATTCGAAAATTCAGTGGTTACCCGGATCTTATCCGTCGATTTATTCAATTTATCCCTATTAATGAGTTGTTTTCCAAAAGCTTTGTATAAAGCTGCATAAGGATCAGACAGATTTAAGGTTTTGATGGTCGTTAAATAATCATTGATTTTCAGAATGGGATTTGGAGAAGTAAGAATAAACAGGTGCTCCGTTCCGCTCAGTTCAAATTGCAGGGCTTTATATTCTCCGGGAATATATACAGGGGAATAGGATCCAGTAACCCGGCCGGATTCATGATTGCCACTGAATTTTGAGTCCAAAACCAAATCCCGGGGCCAATGGAGCTTAATGAATTTTTTAGAATCAATGGAAAAACAATAAATATAACAGTTGCTTTTAGAGGTAAATACATTAATTCTGAGCTGGTCTCCCGGATGAGTCTCCGCAGCAGGCTGGTAAATGTCCCCTTCATTCAGTGCAGGGATAACCCTGAAACCCAATACCCCATCATTGGAAAAGTAAGGAGATTCCAATTCAACCTGTACTTCAATGTCCTCGTCTTTTAAGTGATAATTGAACGGAATAAAATGATAGGCGTGTTTGGCATACTCTGCATAATCTTTATACTTAATCCATACAAAACCACCATTGGCCCATTCAGTACCCCAACTGTTCATTACTTCGAAGGCTTGCCGGTCATCATCAAATCCAACAACTACCATAGCGTGGGCACAATAAAAGGTAGTATCTCCATATTGTGGTTTCCAGAACAACTCATTGCTTTTTATTTCTTTAAAGTTTTTCCGGAGATTGATTCCTATGACGACGGGTAGTTTTTTGGCAAGGCTCAGTTTGGTTTTATCTATTTTATTCAAAGCCGGTTCATCCGGTGAAAATACTTTTGCAAATTCCTGAATTTTTGATTTTGAGGCCAGTCTTAATTCAGCTTCATTGGGCAACCGGTCGCATTTGTTTTTAAACCGGTCGAATTCTTTCGAACTGACGTTTCCTTTTTCTACCAATAATTTACCGGCATCCAGTATATTACTTCCTCCATAATCACAGCCTCCTTTCCAAATCTGATTGTATATAAATAAGGCAGAGAAGGCGTTATTTTTTATTTTATTTACCGAGTCTTTCCAGTTTTGTTTTACAGCCTGCATAATGCTCATAGCTCCGTAACCAGTTGCCCAACCGGTACACGAACTAATGGCCCCCTGGTTTTGAGGTAACGGGGCATACGGTTTTAGATCAATTTTATATATACCTTTTAAACTTTCAGTAGCTGATTTTCTTCCAGCTTTAAATACATATGCCTGTTTGGTTTCATCGTCCTCATCCAGGATCAGGCCCTGCGCCTGTAGTGATGATAAATCTGCTGCGGGTATAAAAAAATTAAACAGCAGGAGGTGTTTTAAAACTGAAATTATTTGATCTCTTCCCATGAATGAAATTTATGATGACTGATCAAATGGGTATCCAGCAAAGTTTGATTGTATTTTTTTAATTCCGTCTGCAATTGCTGAAACAATTGAAATGCTAATTTACCGTATTGAATAATTTTAGGCAACAATGCGAGCAGCGCTGCGCCGGTAATCTGACCGTTGGTGACTTCTACCAGGGTTTTTTGATAATTGTTGGCATAAAAATCTTTTGCCAGGTTCAAGTCATAGGAAATTTGTTTGGCATAATCATCCGGGTTTTTGACCAGGTATTTCCGCGTAGCCTTATTCAACAAGTCACCTTTGATTTTTAATAATACCTGATTAAACCGGTCTGCGCTGTTGTTATAAGCCGACATAACCCGTTCTATCTGTTTCTCATCATATTCACTTTGAATTCTTTTAAAATCACGAACGGACTGTTCTGCCCTGTTCCGGGCCTCTTCAAATTGTTTCAGAAAGTCTGTATTGAGAAAACAATTTAAACCCCAATACGGAGAGGAACCCGGACACTGCGCTCCGGCAGATTGAACAACGAATAAAACAAAAAAGACCAGGGAAATACTTTTCATAGGAGCGTATAATTAGAAACTGATTTTAAGAGATAATCCCGGTTGCAAACTCATTGAATAAGCGGCGAAAGACGGTTTTACTTCAAAGGATTTAAAAGCAGAATTAGGTTGTTTAGCAGACATCTTTTTTTTATATTTTTTTATTTTTATTATTCTGCTGATCATCATATATCCACCTGCCGCCAGGATAGTAACTCCTGCAATAAGCATATATTGACCTTTTTTATATTTGGAATTGGCATCGTCATAGTATTCTTCCCGGCTGAGTTGATTAAATATCGACGAAGATGGATTGGTATTCAATTTATATACTGAATAAAGTGGTTTATAGTCTCCGAAAGCCTTGAATCCCAAAAAAGCAAGTGTACCGCCGGTTACCACCACACCGCCCAATCCCGCATAGGCCGGTACAATTTTGACTTCACTGGGGGCATTGATCTCGCTTGCACTCACTTGAGTATTGGTGAGCACTTCGATTTTCAATTCGCCACTCAGTTCGGATACATCCGTCAGGGCGTCCCAGATTACTTTACGCTCAGTGCCCGGATATACAGTATTTCCAATATCCCCGCTTAGGCCTTTTGCTTGAATTTCCTCCCCATCAATGGTAATGCGAAGAAAGATATTGTAAAAAGGAATTTTTTTAGTGCGGGCCAGATCATACGTAATGGTAACCTTATCCTGATGTTCGCTCACTTTGATCTGTGTGTTGGAAATTGCCAATTGAGCCGGATCTTGTGACAGCAGGCTGATTTGGAAAATCAGGAATATGGAGAGGGTTAGAGAATATTTCATGGAGTATTGGTTTTCAACATTAATTATTTTTTAGGATAAACACCGGGATATCATTTAATTCATTGCGATTAAGTTTTGGGTGTTGCGGTTGCCGCTTGACGGCCTGCACCATAATAGGCACTTCCCGCATCACATAAGAGCTTATTTCATTTATGGTAATAATGCCATTTCCATTGGTATCTGCTTTGCCATCCCTTAATCCGGAAATAAGTGCTTCTGTAAAAGCGCCATTTTGCCATCTTACGTCTTCATGTGAATCTTCCTGTTCGCTGCTGGACGTCATTACCGTCAGGCCATTAGGCGCGTTTTTCAAATCATGTATTGCCTGAATGATTTCAAAATTATTTGCTTTGGCCCCTCCGCTACGGCAAGCATCAATAAACAATATTTTTTTACAGGGTAAGTTTTGAATTTGGGCAAGAATGTCACTTTTGTAGGATACACTGGTACTGCTTTTCCCTAATGGGTCAAAATCGTCGCCTTGTATCCTAAAATCTTTGTTTTCATCAATGAACCCGTGTGAAGAGAAAAACAGAAAGACAATATCATCTGGTGTCAATGAACCTACGTTAATTTTGTTTCGTATGGCTTCAATAGCAAAACGTATTTTAGCGGTTGAAGCTGCTGCTCCAATCAACGTATCAATAGTTACGGTATTGAATAACCGGTATACCTGGTTACCTTGTTGAGTATATATTTGAGCGAAATCCCTGGCATCCTTCGTCGTATATTTCAATGTTGTTTTGGTCCCAATTGCCAATACATATAAATTGGGTCTTAATGGAGAATAATTTACTTTGAGTTTTTGTGAACTTGCTTTTCCTGAACTTGCTTCTACTACCAGAGTAATTTCATTTACGGTCTCTTTTTCATTCAAGGTAACTATATCTCTGAACGCATAATTGCCTGCACCCAGGTCTCTGAATTCAGCAGTAAGACTGGGGGCTTTATAGACTCTGTTGAGCAACAATTTTATTTTACTTAAATTGATTTTATCTGGACTGCTGATGTTTAACTTAATTTCCTGTTCATTGTTTTTTGTGGAATATATTTCATTGGATCGAAGGGCAAAAACATCGGGGAAAGACCACAGTATCCGGGTGGTCGAATTCGTCTGATTGGATATGACCCGAATCTTCTGTGCGTCCCGTTCCAGAATTTTTTCATTGGCATATCGCTGTTCTGCACTTAATGTTACCATGACCTGAACTTCATTTCTTCCCAGGCTGACCGGGACGAGCGAAGAATATATATTGTCTTTATATTCCGGTCTTGAAGTCAGGGACACCTCTCCTGCTTTATTGCCGGGAGACTGGCCGTTGATGAGCACTTCTATCTGATCTTTAGTGATTGGTTTATCGCTTTTGATACGTATTTTAATTAGGATTTTATCTCCGCCTGCTTTTAAACTGTCCGTATCCACTGGAGACAACCACTCAATAGATACCTGAGGTAAGTTGGTTTTGGTATCCGGAACGGATTTGGGTTTCAAGGTAATGCTGGTTGTGTTTGATCCTTTTGCTATTGAAGGACTGGTTTGGCTAACCTGCGGAATAGGACTACAGGCAACCAACGAGAGCAAACAAATAAAAACTGCGATTCGATGCATAAGTC
>JAWXBI010000287.1:0-14948 GCA_034439915.1 Saprospiraceae bacterium
ACCTTTAACCTTTAACCTTTTAACCCTTAACCTTTTAACCCTTGACATCCCGAAATTTCAATCGTCAATCACTTAATTTCCCTGATCTTAATATTCCGGAACCACACTTCATCTCCATGGTCCTGGAGTAGGATATGACCGGTTGGCGCGGATGCAAAACCCGGATAGTTGGCATACTTACTCCTGGCCACCAGTGCTTTAAAAATATTACTATTTCTTTCGTATTCCACCACTTTAAAACCATTGAGCCAATGCTGCACCCAATGATTGGGATTTACAATGATCCTGCCCTGATTCCAATCGCCTATTTTCCGCTGAAATCGTTTATCCAAGGGAGTCGATGGGATCAAGTCATATAAGCTGGCCAGGGTTCGGTTGCCTACGACACCTTGTTTGGCATCCGGATGCACGGAATCATCCAGGATCTGGTATTCCAATCCTATACCAGACTTGCCCCCCGAATCATATTTTTCGTCTACAAAATATTTTAAGCCTGAATTGGCCCCTTTGTTAAGCTTAAAATCAAATACCAGTTCAAAAGCGCCGTATTGGTCCAACGTCACAATATCATTGCCTGTTTCAGAGCCATCGGATTTCATTACTCCGATGGCGCCTTCTTTGACTGTCCAATGTTTAGCTGGTTTTTGATTGGAATGGACATTGCGCCATCCTCCAAAATCATATCCATTGTATAATAGTTTAAAACCCTGGAATTTTTCCGCTTCACTTAAATTATTGACCAGTAAATTGACCACAGGGGTCTGATCAAAGGGGTTTGGTTTTAGGTCACTGGTTTGTATCCGGATATTTCTCCACCGGATCTCGGTTCCTTCTTTCTGATCCTTTCCTATGCTATGTACCTGGAGTGCAATGAATCCTTTTAACGTAAGGTCATCCATCAGGTGGGCAACCGGTATATTATTGATCCAGGTCCGGATCATTGGCCCTATGGCTTCGATACGAAATTTATTCCATTCATTTTTTTTAAACGCTGTTTTTGCCGGGTTATTGATGTCCGGGATATACAGCCAATCTCTGCGGGCTTCATCGTAAATTCCTCCGGACCAGGCACGGTCAGAAGGATCAATTTCCATTTGATAGCCATGGACTTTGCCGTCTTTAAACTCCGGCAAGGACAGGCTCCGAAACTGGATCCCGGAATTCATGCTGTTGTCCACTTTCAATTCCAACTCCAGGATAAAATCCCCATACTCCTGTTCCGTGACCAAAAAGGAATTGGGAGTATTGGACACGGTGGAGCCTACGATCTGTTTGTTTTCTACGCGATATTTGGCTTTTCCGTTGAGTTGTTTCCATCCCTGCAAATTGGTGCCGTTAAACAAATTGGTCCAGGTTTGAGCTTGTCCGCTTAAAACCAGGAATAAACTCAAAACGAATACAATATTTATTTTCATACCATCAAGTTCAGATACCAAAATACTCCAGTTTGAGCAATCCTGCCAGATAAGATTAATTTTATGTCGATGAATTAAAATTGGTCGTCGACTATTAGGTGGACTGCCCAATATTTTGACTTATTTTTAGTTATAGTAGAATAATCAATTTATGACCCCGGTGAATCAAAAAAATACCCCTTATTCCACACCGGATGAAGGTGGTCCCGGCACATTGGCCCAGATGTTGACCCAGGACCTGAATCCTTATTCCGGTAACTGGAACGAGAAGGAAATAAAACATTTGTTGCGCCGGACCTTATTTGGGACTCGTCACATCGAAGTTCAATCCTATCGCTCGCTGGGAAGCCTGGATAGAGCCCTCACTCATTTGTTTGACATAAAACCATTGACCAACCTGCCCCTGGTCAACTATACGAATGGCGATGATATCAAAGAACCATCCGCCAAAGACGGCGGAACCTGGATCCATGAGGCCTGGTTGAATGAAATCGAATATTACCGCCTGCTTTCCTTAAAAACATGGTGGCTGGACCTGATGCTGAAAGATCAAACCATTTTTGAAAAAATGGTTATGTTTTGGCACAATCATATCCCCGTTGAAATGGTGGGAATTTTTCATGCACGTCAGGCATTTGATTACCTAATGACCCTGCGTAGATATGCGCTGGGCAACTTTAAACAACTGGTCAAAGCCCTTACGGTCGACCCCTTGATGCTTTTTTATCTCAATGGAAATCAAAACGATAAATCTGCACCGGATGAAAATTATGCGCGGGAACTTCAGGAACTATTTTGTATTGGAAAAGGTCCGGATGCTAAATTTACTGAAGATGATGTGAAAGCGGCTGCCAGGGTATTGACCGGATGGAAAACAGATTATTTGAAGCCCAAGACTGTTTTTGCTCCATGGGCCCATGATACCCAGGACAAAACGTTTTCGTCCTTTTATAATAACAAAGTAATCAAAGGCCGTTCGGGTGATGCGGGTCGGGAAGAATTGGATGAACTGATCGATATGATAGTCACCCATCCCGAAACCGCTTTATTTGTCTGCAGAAAACTTTATCGTTTTTTTGTTTATCCGGAAATATCCGATTGGACAGAGATCAATATAATCCGACCATTAGCGGATATTTTCACCCAGAACAATTTTGAAATATTGCCAGTCCTAAAAACCTTGCTGGGCAGCAATCATTTTTTTGATCCCCTTTTGCGCCTGGCAATGATCAAGTCCCCATTGGATTATTCAATAGGGCTTAGCAGGCATTTTAATATGTTGTTTCCTGAAAGCCCCCCCGACTATAAAGCGAAATATCAGGCTCAGACCGTGATGTATTATTTCCTGACGAGTTTTCAGCAGGACATTGGTGACCCTCCCAACGTTTCCGGGTGGCCAGCCTACTATCAATTTCCTCAATATGATAAGTCCTGGATAAGCACCCATACTGTACATCAGCGGGGCATCCATTCAGATATGCTGGTATGGTACGGATATCAGATGGACCATGGAGTAGCTATTATTGATTGGATTGCCTACACCGGTACATTTAATCAGCCGGAGAATCCTACCATACTGATCGATGAGGTCCTGGCCCGATTATATGATGTGCCCGTAGACCCGGAAGTAAAAAAGTACCTTAAATCTATCCTTTTATCAGGCCAGATCAATGAATATTATTGGACAGGCGCCTGGCTGGAATGGAAAGCCAAACCGAATGATGCTATGGTCCGCAATACCCTAGAAGTACGTCTAAAAATATTTTACCAGTTTATCCTGCAAATGGACGAATACCAAATCATGTAAGGCCCATGAAAAGAAGAAATTTTTTACAATTTGCCGGTTCGGGCCTGGCAGCTACCTCCTGGGTCCCCAACCTCAACGCTGCCAAAGCGCCTCAATGGTTTGACTGGTTCAAGCTGGATACTGACCGGGTATTGGTCATCATTCAACTCGATGGGGGCAATGACGGACTGAATACTGTCGTGCCTTTGGATCAAATGGACTTGTATCAGAAATCCAGGACTACGGTGGCCTTACCGGCCAATCAGGTATTAAGTTTGAATACTACGATCAAAACAGGTTTACACCCCGCTTTAGATGAAATCAGGGGAATGTATAATGAAGGCAGGGTAAAAATCATTCAATCGGTAGGTTACCCCATGCCCAATTATTCGCATTTCAGGTCCACAGATATATGGATGTCAGGGTCCGATGCCGAAGAAATATTGAGTACAGGCTGGGCAGGCAGGTACCTTAACTATGAGTACCCCAATTTTCCAAATGGTTTCCCCAGCACCGATATGCCGGATCCACTTTCCGTAGAAATCGGCTATGGGCAGTCTCTGACTTTCCAGGGGCCATCCACCAATATGAGTGTGACCATTGCCGATCCGGATTCATTCAACAAACTGATCCAGGGCATCGAAACTCCCCTTCCTCCAACCCCTTACGGAGATAAACTGGGATATGTCAGGCTGGTAAAAAAACAATCCAATTTGTATGGTGAGCGTATGAAGGAAGCTTCGAAAAAAGCAAAAAACAAAGCGACCTATCCCAATGACAATGATTTGGGTGAACAACTTAAAATCGTAGCCCGATTAATAGCCGGGGGCTTGAAAACCAGGATATATAAAGTAAATGTAAATGGATTTGATACCCATGATAACCAGGTGCGGGCCGACAATCACCTCACGGGTGAACATGCCAACCTCCTTCGTAAATTATCCTCCGGTATTAAAGCCTTTATGGATGACCTCACCGGTTTAGGTTTGCAGGACAGGGTCATCGGGATGACCGCATCCGAATTCGGCAGGCGGATTATTTCCAATGCCAGCGGGGGTACAGACCATGGTGCTGCCGCGCCGCTGATTTTATTTGGAAACGCTATTCAAGGTGGAATAACCGGCAACAACCCCACGTTGCCGGCAAAAGCGGAATGGGATGATAATATACCCATGCAATATGATTTCAGGTCGGTTTACGGCAGTTTGCTGGAATCCTGGTTTTGTATTTCAAAAACCGATGTTCAAAATGTGTTGACCAAAAACTACCAATCTTTACCGGTGATAAAAACTGCTTACAGCTGCCTTTCTACACCGACCCATGAAGAAAATGTTAAGCAGGGAATCTCTATTTTAAATACCTACCCCAACCCATTTACCCAATTGATCAATTTTAACGTGACCTCATTGGGAGAATGGTCCAGCCTGAATATTTTTAATCCGGGAGGACAGGTGATTAAAACTATTCAACAGGGTATTTTAAAATCAGGAGAGAGCCAATTTTATTGGAATTCTGAAGACCTGCCGCCGGGAAATTATTACGTGCGGTTTCAAACCGGTGCTGTTCAACAAACTAAATTAATCACAAAAGTTTTTTAATCTGGTATAGTTTAGATTCCAAACCTTTTTTTAATTACCGCTCCGATCTCCTCATACTCCAGTAAAAATCCATCGTGGCCGTAGTCCGAATGAATTTTATCCAGGGTAGCACCCGGTATATAGTCAGCTAATAACTTTTGTTCTGCAAGCGGGAATAAGATATCCGTATTGATGCCAATGACAGCACAACTGGCTTTGATCATGGACAATGCATGTGGAATCCCTCCGCGGCCCCTGCCAACATGATGGCTATCCATGGCCTTACTCAGCGTGATATAAGAATAAGCATCAAACCTTCGGCTCAGTTTAAGACCCTGGTAACGCTGATAAGAAGATGCCTTAAAATCATCGATTTTATCCTCCGTTTCATACTGTTTGATATCAAAGGTGATATAATGTCGGTAGGATAAAAGAGCCAGACCCCTGGCAGCCTCCAATCCCCGCGGGTTGATATTTCCTTCGGCATCTTTACCTGCCTCAATAGCCATTCTCTGGGCTTCATTAAAAGCAATACCCCAGGGTGAATGTTTTGCATTGCAAGACAAAAGGCAAATATGTTTAAATGTATAGGGTGAGGCAATTGCCCAATCTACTACCTGTTGCCCCCCCATTGAACCACCAATACATAAAAAGATCTCCTTTATGCCTAACTGTGCTTGTAAAATTCGGTGAGCTGCAACCATGTCCCTAATGGTGATCAATGGGAAGATACCACCGAAGGCAGCCCCGGTTTCTGGATTTAACGTGGTCGGTCCAATAGTGCCATAACAGGACCCCAAAATATTGGCGCAGATCACCCGGTACTGTCCGGGGTTAAATAACTTTCCTTCTCCTACCAATCCAGGCCACCATTCTGCAGGGTCTGCATTGGCCGTCAAGGCATGACATATCCATATCACGGGCAAATTGAGGTCTCCGGTATCGGTATACGAAATATCCAGGAAAGGCAGGGATAAGCCACACTCCAGGGTTAGTGCTTGATCGGAATGGAAGACGTTTATTTTTGACACGATGAAAGGCAAAAATAGAAATCAATTAGCTTTGCACCCAATTTAAAATAAAGATGCTGATTAAACTCCGGAAATTAGAAGATCCCCTTCATTTTGAAGCGGTCAACGAAGCCGGAAGAACTGTTCAAATGGATGCCAAAATAACCGCGGGAGGTACTGGCCACTCAATGGGTCCGATGGAAACATTGATCAGTGCCCTGGGTGGATGCAGTTCCATTGATATCGTATTGTTATTAAAAAAGTTTAGACAGGATTTAAAAGACCTTCAGGTGGAGATCCAGGCCGATCGCGACCCTGTTCAGATCCCTTCATTATTTATTCGTATTCATGCCCACTATCATCTATACGGAGCGCTTGACCCCAAGAAAGTTGAAAAAGCAATTTCACTGTCTATTGATAAATATTGTTCTGTTTCTCAAATATTAAAAAAGACGGTACCCATTACCTATTCATTTTCCATTCACCCTGCATGAGTTCAAGAAAATTTAAGACAGAGACCCTGGCTATTCGCCAGCAAATGGCACAGACCCGGCATGGAGAGCACAGTGTTCCCCTGTACCTCACCTCCAGTTATGCCTTTGATTCAGGGGATGAAATGGCTGACGCATTTGCAGGTGTTATTGATGCCAATGTCTATTCCAGATATTCCAATCCGAATGTGGAGGAGCTGGTGACCAAGTTTTGTTCTTTGGAAGGAGCTGCTGCCGGGATTGCCACTTCGACGGGCATGGCTGCCATTTTCAGCACGTTCGGGGGCCTCCTGCAGCAAGGAGATCATATTATAGCATCGAGAGCATTGTTTGGCTCAGCCATCCAGATCTTATCCCATATTTTACCCAAATGGAATATTACCTGTACCTATGTAGACCCCGTGGACATCGGAAGTTGGGATGCAGCGGTGCAACCCAATACCAGGATGGTTTTCCTCGAAACCCCTTCCAACCCATCGCTTTGGATCACTGACCTGGAAAAAGCAGGTGATTTTTGTAAAAGCAATGGGTTGATTTATGTCGTAGACAATTGTTTTGCTACGCCCATTTTGCAACAACCTATAAAATATGGGGCTTCCCTGGTAATTCATTCGGCCACCAAATACGCTGATGGCCATGGAAGGGTGTTAGGGGGTATCATAGTAGGCACAAATGAGTTGATGGAAAAAATCACTTTTTTTAACCGGCACACCGGGCCTTCTCTTTCCGCTTTCAATGCCTGGATACTCAGCAAATCGCTGGAAACGCTGGCTTTAAGAGTGAGGGCCCATTCAGCACAGGCTGCAGAACTGGCCCGGCGATTAAAAGACCATCCCAAGTTGGACCAGGTGATCTACCCGTTTGCTTCCGATCACCCGCAGGTAGAGTTAGCTAAAAAACAAATGGAAGCCGGCGGAGGAATCTTAGGGGTCAAAGTGAAAGGGGATTATGTCCATACCCTGCAATTTATTAATCAATTGGAAATGATTTCGGTTTCACCCAACCTGGGAGATACCCGGACAATAGTAACCCATCCTACTTCCAGCACACATTGCAGGATGACGGAGGCTGAGCGGTTGCTGGTAGGTATTCCGCCCAATCTGGTCCGGTTTAGTGTGGGCCTGGAACATATAGATGATATCGAGGAAGATATTCAAATAGCACTTTCCAAAATGCAAAAGGCTGGTTTATGAACCGATTTATAAAATTTGCTGGTATTGGATTTGGGTTAGTATTATGGCAAAACGCCTGTAAACCTGCAACAGTTAACAAAGATCCTCAATATATTATCGACCAATCAATAAAGGCACATGGCAGCAAGGTCTTTGACCAGTCCATCATAGAATTCAAGATGGGAAACCGGTTTTATAAATCCACCCGTAGCCAGGGCCAATTCAGGTATGAACGGTTCTGGGATTCGATCGGTGTGACGATCCATGACGATTTGACTAAAAAGGGTTTGGTACGTCAAATCGATCAAACCGAAATCATTCTGGATACCAAAAAAATTGACAATTATTCCAGTTCACTTCGTTTGGCCATGTACATTTTTGGGTTGCCATTTGGGTTCAATGATCCGGCCGTGATTAAAACCTATCTGGGGGAGGTCATTCTGATGGAAGAGCCTTACCATAAGATTAAAATAACCTTCCGATTAAATCCCAACGACCGCACCATTCATGATAATATTTATGTGGCCTGGATCCATAAAAAGAAGTTTACCCTGGATTACCTGGGATATTTATTAAATGAACCAGAGGAGAAAGGGAACCATTTTCTGCAGGCACTTAATGCACAAAAAGTAGAGGGTTTGAGGGTACAGAAATACAAGGTATATAAACCCAGTCAGGATAGTTTACTTATCCAGCCAGAAGATCTGGACCAGGCCTGGGCTGCGAACCAACTTATGCTTTGGTCATCCTTTGAGGTAAACCAATTAAAAATAAGGCCTAAGTAACAGTATAATTCCGGATTTAACTTCTTTAAGGTTAAGATTTTACTGTACAAAGCGTTCTAAAATTATTGTATTTTTGATTCACTTAGATAAATCTTAATAATGAGGTTAATTTTTAAAATCACACTAGGTTTCCTCTTGTGCTGGAGCCAGTTATTGACGGCACAAAAACTGGATATCAGTCTGACCAGTGGCCTGGTGGCGATCAATGAAAAATGCGCCTTACTTAATAATGAACGGATCCAGTTATCCCTGGATAGTGCTGCTAAACAAAACATCCGGTTTGCCATTTCACTGGGAGGAACTGCAGTAAGATCCACTGACTATGCTACTAATCTGACCGATACCGTCTCTTTTAACATAGGGGAACGCACCAAGTCTTTTGACCTTACCGTATTCAATGATGGGACAACAGAAGCGGATGAAACGATTCGAATCATAGCTCGCTCAACCACCGGGATAACCGATACCCTTATACTTACGATTAATGACCACATAGCCAGGATTCTGACTTCACAGGATACCTTCAGAAGATGTTCCAATGAACCGTTTGAATTAAAAGTGTCCAGGGTGAATCGTTCTTCGATAACCTGGTTTCCGGCCGATATGATCAAAACAACTTCCGACAGTTCTGCATTTATCATCAGTCCGATCCGGACCAGTTCCATAGTAATGACCGCTATGATTGATAACTGTGTAGAACGCGATACGATTTATATAGTAAGTCAACCTATTGGAGTTTCTTTAAATACGCAGGATACCCATTATTTATGTTTTCCGGATTCATTCCGGCTGGTAGCAAATATTACACCCGGCACTGCGATTGTCAGCTGGACTCCATTGGATAGTACTACCCGGTTTATCAATGCGACGAATATCCAGGTAAAACCTCCTAAATCCGCAACGTATATCGTCAAGGTGATTGCAGGGGTATGCCGGGCATCCGATACTGTATTTATACGCATGGATTCCCTGAGAGACACCAAAGTTGATCACTTTCCAAAAAAAGATAAATACTGCAAAGGCGATAGTATATTTTTCTTTGGTCAAAGGCACCCCAGAGATTTATTTCCTTCCATTATGCCAATGTGGGACCCATCCAATGGATTCCAAACCCCCGCAGATACCTTTAATGCCGTTATCCAGGCCGATGTCACGACTACTTATTTCAGGACGACCAAAAATAATGCTTGTATCCATCGAGACAGTGTCTACATCAAAGTGGTTGAACCTTCTATACCGGTAGGCCCCGTGGATACGACAGTATGTCCCGGCACCACGATTCAAATTACTTTTAAACAGGACACCTCAGCGTATAAAGATTTTAAATGGACCCCTCAGGATGGGCTTATTAATTGCAGTACCTGCTCTGACCCTAAAATAAAAGTCAACGGCCAGCAAATGTATAAGGTCGAAGCCAAAAAAGATGGCTGCGATGCTTCCACTGAAATCAGTACCAATGTATTTCAAAAACCCAGCGTCCGGGTGGCTGCCGATTTACCACCTCCTCTTTTAGCCGGTACGGACATCCGGTTATTTTTATTGGGAACGGAAAGACTAAAGGCCTATAGTTGGAGGGTCGACGGGACTGCTGTTCCAGCTGCCACCCTGATATACACCCTGGTAAAAGCTACCCCGGGAAATCATGTGGTCGATGTGGTAGTAACCGATGAAAACGGCTGTATGTGGAATTACAATTTTATTATTCAGGTCGTATGTCCCCCCAATACATTGGTATTACAACGTTCTCCGCTGGGCAATATCTATGAAGGGACAACGCTAACTATTTCGGCGGTTGGTATCAGTACCATGGTGACCGGGATACGCTGGAGTGCCAATGGCAATAACCTCAACACAAATGGCCTCATTTTGACCAATAAAGTAACCAATGCCGGCGTAGTGACATACCGATTTGAAGCCACAGATGTAAATGGCTGCCCCCTCCTGGCAACCATAGCAGTAACGGTGATACCTTGTATATCACCGGAAGAATTGAAGAAAAAAATTCCAAACGCATTTAGCCCCAATGGAGATGAGAAAAATGACTTTTTCACTTATTCGGATGGCTCATTAACTATTGCTAAAATTTTAGTATTCAGCCGATGGGGACAACTCGTGTACAACAATACCGACCCGGAGAATGGATGGGACGGAAAGTTTAATGGCAATGATGCAGCATCGGATGTTTATATTTATAGACTTACCTATATCTGTGGTGATGGAGCACCCTTAGAAGTGAGTGGAACGGTGACTTTATTGAGATAAGACAGGTTACGCATCGATTTTTTGTACTTCACCCTATTGTCAGGGGAATAAGCCAGATCGCATCACCAATGTCTTTTAGCTAACGATTTTTATTCCATGCTACCTGAACAGTATAACCTGGAAATTCAGGTTGTAACTATCCAGGTCTTTCTACTCGATGATTGTATTGCTTTAATCTATTGGGTCAAAAATCATGGTGTTATTCCAGAGCCTCCTGGATTAGAGGGCTAGAACCGCTTCTCGTTGCAGGCCAGCCGGGACATTTGGATCTAAAAGTGAATAATGTCCCGCAGCTATTTCCAATAAGAAAACTGGTAATAACTGGGATCTTATTAATTTTACCACAAGTATTATCAGTTAAAATATCATTTTTTCCATATTATTTACCCAGCCTATCCCCACTTCAAATGAAAAAAATAATCTGTATTTGCTGCTGTGTATCCCTATTGTCTTGTCATTCCCGGAAACAATCCTCTGATGTTGTAACCAGCCCTATTCAGGAAGAAATTAGTTTGACTACACCAGTACCCGGAGATGAAGCCGGGTTGAAAAAATTAGCCAATGAGCTTGCCCAACAATACCAGATCGTCGACGGACATGTGGACCTGCCATACCGCCTAAGCATTAAAAATTTCAGGCCGACCAAAGAATTTATCGGTATACCGGTGGATTCTAAACAAGGGGACTTTGATTTTGTGAGGGCAAAAAAAGGAGGGTTGGCCATCCCTTTTATGTCTATTTATATCCCTGCGTCCTATCAAAAAGGAGGAGCTAAAAAATACGCTGATGAATTGATAGACATGATCAATTCTATTATCAAAGCCCATCCATCCAAGTTTGCACCCGGTCTGAGTGTTGACCAGGTGAATAACAATTTTAAGAAAGGACTTATTTCGCTTCCTATGGGTATGGAAAACGGTGCGCCGGTGGAAAATGATCTGGCTAACCTGGCTTATTTTCATCAACGAGGGATACGCTACATTACCCTGACGCACTCAGAAGACAACCAGATCTGTGATGCCGCTTATGCCAAGACACGGACCTGGAATGGACTGAGCCCTTTTGGACGTCAGGTCGTTGCCGAAATGAACCGGGTAGGAATGATGGTGGACGTTTCACATATCACGGACAGTAGTTTCTGGCAGGTTATCCGTCTGACCAAGGCCCCCGTCATCGCTTCTCATTCTTCCTGCAGGTATTTTACACCTGGTTTCGAACGGAACATGGGTGATGATATGATATCAGCTTTAAAATCCAATGGCGGCATCATTATGATCAACTTTGGGTCTGATTTTTTAGATGGCAGTATCCAAAAGAAAAATAACGAGAGCCGTAATGAACTGGAAAATCTGCTGAAAGCTCAAAATCTTAGCCCCCGCGATTCAGCCGCCAAACCCATCATCAAAGCATTCGAATTGTCCCACCCATCATTGTATTCCGATGTAAGCCGGGTGGTAGATCATATCGAGCATGTAATCCGCCTTGCCGGTATAGACCATGTGGGTTTTGGTTCTGATTTCGACGGCGTGGGAGATTCCCTGCCCGTAGGTCTGAAGGATGTTTCAGCCTACCCCAATATTATTTATGAGTTGCTCAGGAGGGGTCACAACGAGGAGGAAATAGCCAAAATTTGTTCAAAAAATTTATTGAGGGTATGGAAACAAGTGGAACAAGTTTCCCGACAACTAAAATCATAAAAGGTTTATCCCCCTGTTAAATTGGAATGTCAAAGAGGGGATCACCATTCTTGTTGTAATAATTCCTATATTTATTCAAAGGCTTTATGTTATGTTGCTAAGATGGATACCTGTAATGATTGCCGCCGCCTGCTTCGCTTCGTGCCAACCCGTTGTCAATATCGGTCCGGTAATATCAAAACATAAAGATTTTGATCAATACTGGAACCAGGGCAAAGCAGAGATTACAACCTATGATCTGTACCAGGCCAGGTATGGTGAAATGCGCCAGGGTGAAGCAGTCATAGTATTTGTGACTGAAAATTTTTCAAAAGAAAAACAAGTTAAAACGGATAACCCCAATGCAGTTGCCACACCTGTCATTCCGGTATTAAAAATGAACCTGACAAAAAGGTTCTATACAGGGATATACCCTTATTCTATGATGTTGTCCAGTTTTGTAGCCGCCGGAGGTATGGCTCCATGGCAAGCGCTCAAAATTGCTTCTTCGGTGTCGGAATGGTGTGGACAAGTATATGCCCAACTCAACCTGCACGATGATCATTACCGCTTCAACCTACACTCCTATTTTGAGTCTGAGGGAGATATAGACAAACACCTGAACCGGCACATGACTGAAGATGCAGTCTGGAACCTGATCCGTATCAACCCGACCGCCTTATTACAATCCGACAGCATCATGATTATTCCCAGTTTGTTTTATGCCCAATTAAAACATATCGAACTCAAGCCCTACCGGGCAAAAACATATCATCTCAACCTGGATATAGGCAACAAAGTATATCATATTGAATATCCTGAGCTTGGACGGTCCTTGTACATAGAATATGAGCCAGAATTCCCCTTTGCAATTGTCAAATGGAGTGAAGAATATAAAGATGGTTTTGGTGAAAATGCAAGGGTTCTATCTACCACAGCTCACCGCAAAAAACAAATCATGTCTGATTATTGGAAAAAAAATAAAACCCAGGACGATAGCCTGCGGCTCGAACTGGATATAATGAAACTTTAAGCCGTACTCTTTTTTTGTTTTGATCGTTACCTACAATTTTATTCATGAATCTTATTGAAGCTATTATCCTTGCCATCGTGGAAGGAATCACTGAATTTTTACCAATTTCATCGACCGGGCATATGATTATCGCCAGTTCCGTCATGGGTATCCAATCCAATGACTATACCAAATTGTTTGAAGTGGCCATTCAGTTTGGTGCAATCCTGGCAGTTCTGGTCTTGTACCGTAAAAAATTCCTGGCATTTAAAAATTACAAATTTTATATCAAACTCCTGGTTGGCGTGATCCCCGCCCTGGTGCTAGGTTTTTTGTTTTCAGACTCTATCGATGTTATGCTGGAAAGTCCATTAGTCGTAGCCATCACGATGTTATTGGGTGGTTTTGTGTTGATTGTAATCGATAAAATTTTAAACCGGCCCTCCATTCAGGAAGAAGCTGGTATTACGTACCGAACAGCTGCGATCATCGGGCTGTGGCAAACCTTGGCGATGATACCCGGTGTGAGCCGCAGTGCCGCCTCCATCCTGGGAGGTATGCAACAAAAACTAAGCCGTGACCTCGCAGCGGAGTTCTCCTTTTTTCTTGCAGTACCTACTATGGCCGCAGCGACCTTGTATTCGGTGTTACTTAAAAATTGGGAGATCGATGGCACCGCCACCAAAGGATACGAAATGATCCTGGCCAGTTCAGAAAATACCCTCGCTTTTATTGTGGGCAATCTCGTCGCGTTTATCGTTGCAGTATTGGCTATCCGCTTCTTTATTGGTTATTTACAAAAACATGGATTCAAATGGTTTGGATATTACCGGATAGTTGCGGGATTGATTTTACTTTTATTGCTGTATTGGGATGTCCTGGGGTGAATTAACTATACCCCAACAATCCGGTGTGGATAACTTTTTAAATCTTATGCATTCACCATGATGAAAATATTTTGCGTGGGTATAGTCTGCCTGCTGGCTTGCAAGTCATTGCCGATACAAAATGCTGGCAGTGCTGGCCGTGAAACATGGATAGCAGAGAGCACCATGAGTGCGCTGGCGGCTGAACTGGGTTTTAATACCGCTGTTTTGCGTTATGCTGACAGTAAATAAAGGCGCACCTTCCGGATCTTCGATCTTCCTGAACTAGATGTTTGGGAGGAGATGTTCTCCGACCTTGAAAATAATTGTGAATACCTCGTTTGGGAGATGTTCTCCGACCTTCGAAGTCCAACTTTCTCCCCAACAAATAAAGAAACAACTTCCGGATCTTCGATCCTCCTGAACTAGATGTTTGTAAGGAGATGTTCTCCGACCCTCCCCTGAATATTTTTCATGGTTGAATTCCGACCCTCATACGCACTCCACGGTCGAAGTCCAACTTCCGGGGTTTCACCCCTCCCCAACAAAGTAGCCTGAAAGGCGCAACTTCCGGATCTTCGATCCTCCTGAACTAGATGTTTGGGAGGAGATGTTCTCCGACCCTCCCCTGAACATTTTTCATGGTTAAACGCCGACCCTCGCACGCACTCCACGGTCGAAGTCCAACTTCCGGGGTTTCACCCCTCCCCAACAAAAGGTGAACTCCGACCCTCGCACGCACTCCACAGTCGAAGTCCAACTTCCGGGGTTTCACCCCTCCCCAACAAAGTAGCCTGAAAGGCGCAACTTCCGGATCTTCGATCCTCCTGAACTAGTGTCAAGTTAAACTTGATATGGCGGACAAATTATCCCATAGTGAGCGAAGCGAGCGGTGA
>JAWXBI010000288.1:0-5639 GCA_034439915.1 Saprospiraceae bacterium
AATCGTTAAATTGTCAGACACCCTATCAACCTCCCCCAACGGATCGGGGCTTAACCTCAACCGTGAGGTTAAAACTTTACTGCAGGATTAATAATTTAGTTTTTCAGTTTTTATATCTTCCAATAATTGTAAAGCAGCCAGATTAGCCGGAAAAGCAGCTAAGCTTTGTTGAATCATTTCTTCAGCCTTCTCATACAGGCAGTTGTTTTTATAAATATCGGCCAGCATATAGGATACGGTTTCATTATCCGGTGCATAGTCTAAAGCGGCCAGGAAGTGTTTAATTGCAGTTGGTGCATCGCCTCTCTTTATGGCCTCGAACCCCAGGTAATCGTCCTGATTTTCGCGACGGACCACAGCACATAAAGGAATACCATTGGCTTTAATGATTTTAATAGTGCCTCTGGGTGGCCAGGTATGGTTAAACAATTGGTTCCGATGCACAAACCGGGAATAAAAAATACCATAATCCCAGGGTTTAGAACTCCGATCATAGTAGTTGGTATAAATCAGCTTGATGTGTTTAGAGGTATCCCTTAAATAGACCTGGGCAGGATACATACAATTTGTCGCAATGGTAAAAGACTTATTTTGACGGTCGATTTTTTCATGTTGGATCAACCATTCAGCAGCTTCTTTAACCGAAAGCATCCAATAATCCGTTTCAAAATTTCCGTATGCTTTTTTAACTCCTCCTAATAATGGGTTGAAATAAACATATTGATAGGGGTGGAGGGAAATGATGGAGAACAGGTTTTCCGCCAACAAACCGGTAAGCAGGAGTGCCGAAAAAAGCCGGAATGCTTTTGAACTAAATGAGGTAAACCATAAATACCATCCCAGGGAGGCTATCAAAACCAGTGAGGGATATACAAACAGGAAATGTCTCCAGCCATCGTGCAGCGCAGATTGTTTATAAATGGCATACAGGACAGGAAAAAGTATCGAAAATCCGAGCATAAAAATTTCCAGTCCGGATAGGTCCTGGTACCTCGGCTTGAGCAATCGGATCATAAAAAACAAACCAACTAATGAAAATAAAGGAATGGTCCTCAACATCCATTCCGGAATGTAATTCCAGGGTAAGTGGTCAGAGCTCATGTGTTGCCCGGCAAACAACACTGAGATGGTGATGGGCTGGTGGGTAAATTCAGTTAATGCTTTTAATGGATTAAGGAGGGGATTGGCAAGGGCATAAGGCCAAAAAACAATGCCTGCCAGATAAGCGAGAAAGCCCACTATCAGCGTGTAAACGCCACTCCGGAACATTGCCTTTTTATCAAAATGCTGAGTACTGCGTGAATCCTGGAATAAAAAAAGGGCTACGAATAAAAAAAGATAGAGGATGAGCAACAATCCACCTGCTCTGGTATTCAATGCGATCATTACCCCCGTGATGATCCCAATCATAGAGCCGGCAGTGGGTTTGGGCAATTCCCTGATAAATTTTGAGATAAAATATAAGGCCATGATATAACCCGCTGCAAAAGGTATATCCTTGGGATTTATCATGGCGTCACCCAAAAACCTGGGACTCAAAAGCATCAAGACCAGGGTTAAAAAAGCCAGGGGCCAGCCTCCTATTTGTTTGCCAAACAGGCTGGCAAATAATATAGCTATGAATCCAAAAACGGCACACAAAACCCTGCGTATGGAATGGTAGGCAGGCGTATATTCATCGGTCAATCCCATGAGTTTATTCAGGGATATGGCGGTCAAATCAAATAAACCACCGTATAAATGCATATTGCCATCCCGTACATATAATGCGGAGGTGTCCTTACCGAAAGAGGAATAATAACTCCATAACTTCTGTGAATAGTTGACCTGAAATTTTTCATCCCCATTGACACCAAAATCCAAACTTATCAAAACCAGAATGAAAAAAACAATAACCGATAAATAGGCAAAATTTTTACGGTTATACAATGAAGTGTTTTTGAAAGAAAAAAAAGAAAGTTTGCCAGAACTGGATTTGGAATGAGGTGCAATATTTAAGGAGGAGGCAGGTGATTTGCGAGTTTCTTTTTTGATGGCCATCGGGAACGTTGGATCAGAAACCAAATGTATTATTAATATTTCGGAGTCTAAGTCCAGGTTGTTAATTCCACAACCATTATTAAAATTATAACGCGTTTTATTTTAGTGAGTTGAATATATTTTCAGCGCTTGCCTTTTGGCGTTTATTAGGGCCTGCTGTTTAAGTTAATTAGACAAGGTTTTAAGTTCTGAGTATGTAGGGGGTGACCAAAAAGCGAAATGAATTAGGGTTAATATTGGTTCGAGGTCTTTAGACATTCGAACAGCCTTAGGCGGCGCCATAGCTTGATATTTAAGCAATGAATTAATTATTTGTTTTTCAGCAAAATATAAAACTATTGCGCCGCCGCTCCACAGTTTCACTGCTGCGGCTGTTTGAAGTCCAGATCGGTCGGGAGAGAACTTCAAGCCAATATCAAACAACTTTTTCCTTTGCCGTTAGCCTTTTTGGTCAGCCCCTAATTTATCCAAATATCAGTATCTCAAGTCACCGAAATAATCCCGAAATTTCGGGATCGATGCACATACAACCCCAAAATATCACTTACAAATGCATGGTTTTAAAGGAATAATCGCCTATTGCCTTGCATTAGTTTCAATAATTGTTCTGATATGTTGCTGATTTTAATTGAACTAGATATTTATCAGCAGGCCCTAATTAAGTCCGGTTCATTTTCTTATTTTGCATGAGTTAAGACCGAATTCTATCCTTATTAACTATCTAATAGCTGGAAATAGCCCGATTCTATGCCATGATGAAGTATTTTAAGAAACTGCTGAGCATCCCCGCCTTTTACCACTATTCCAGGCAAGTTTTATTGTTGGGTATGCCGCTTAAAAAATGGGCTGAATACGGCAATTATAACCATTCTAATGAAAGGATTGCCGATCTGGGTTGTGGGCCTTCAGACATCCTGAGGTATGTCGACAAAAATAATCCTCCCGGGTTTTACCTGGGTATAGATATTTCGGCAAGGTATCTGAAACAAGCTGAATTAAAAGCCAAAAAATTAAACCTGAACCATACGTTTGTCCGCCTGGATCTGAGTCAACTGTCCGTTGATCGGGACCTGAAGACACAATTGATCGGAATTTTGGATGAATTTAAAATCACTACAGTCAATTTATTCGGAGTCATTCACCACATAGACGATCCATCGGTCGTTACCACTTTAAATACTGTTTACGCCGCAGAGACCGTCCAGTCATTAAATACCCAGGATGTGTTGGTCATGGATAACAACAAAATCAATAATTTTTATGCTTCCCTGGACCGGGGTGAATATGTCAGAACGGAACAAGAATATGACGATTTGATGGATAATACAACATGGGATAAAAAAGATAAAATGTGGTCACAGGCTGGGGTAAGCAAGGTAAAATATATACATTATCGGCTCAGTAAATAGAGCTGTGGCCGGTCCGGACAAAATGATTAAAATTCCTTCCCTAATATTTTTTCAACTTCGTAGATCGAATTTATTTTCCCGGAAAACAAACAATAAAAAGAAGGACGGTCGCTACGTTTGACCATTTCCGTAGGACGGGCATCATCCATCACGCTTGATTTTAATTTTGCTTTGAGGGTAAACAATGAATGGATATACTGCATGGCAATATCCGGATTTAAGTATTGTTTTATCTGACGGATCATTTTTTCCTGATTGGATACCGGTTTGGCTATACATGCATTACAGTTGGAAACAAATTCCGGCTGGCAGTTTTTGTTAACCTGTTGACAATCAAATTCCGGCTGCCGGGCATAAGATGATTTATGATGGGTATACAACACTGAAGTCAGGGAGATATGACCCGAATTCCCATAGGGGATAAACGAAGCAAAGGGTCCATCAATTATGGTCAAGCCGGTATGCCACAGTGTCGGTGAATCCATCAAAACAATTTCAGCAATTTCGTACATCAGGTCCAGATCTTCTGTGCCAAAAATGGAATTGATCGTGTTGGTTCCTGTGTAGGTAGCATTGATGACAACAGCAGTTTTTAATTTTTGAAGTTCCAGAGAACCATTAAGGGAAAAGTCTACCTTCCAGTTTTGTTGCACTTTCTCTGCCTGTATGATTTTTGTATTTAACAGCACAGCGATGTTTTTATTGGCTTCCAGTCTTTCTATGTAGAATCCGGCAATCTCGGTTGGGTCAAAGCTGTATTCCTCTGTAAGGTATAAGGCTTCTATATGATCCATTTTAAAAAGCGGATGTTGATGGACTTTGCGAGCCTCGATGTGAACTGTATTACAAAATTGTTCAAACTGGCTGCTGGTAGTGCGTGAGGACGATTGGTCAATGGCATAATAATTTTCAAAACGGGCATTGATAAATTTTTTATGATCCGATGTAAATCGTTGTTTGTATTCCTGGGCCATTAAAGCGGTGGGAATGCTCCTGGGGTAATGATATCCTCCATGCAACCTGCCCTGATTGACCAGGGATGCTTTTGAAAACAATTCGGCTTCTTTTTCGATCAGCCCTATTTTATAGTTTTTTCCGGCGAGATACAGTGCGGTGTAGGCTCCGAAGATTCCTCCACCAATGATGACAAAATCAAATTCCCGCATAAAAGTCAAGGTGAATACCGGATGAAACAATAAGAAATCCAATAAACAGGACCATGCGAGGAAACATCATGAGATCAGGCTCCATCCGGCTTAAATCGTTTTAATTTATTAATGGATTTTAAATATTCCACTGTCTATGGTAGAATACGTACATGACTTCCCACTGAATCCGTCCATTCGACTGGTAATTCATAGACCTTCAGGTTTAACCATTCGGCTACAGCTAATAATTCAGTCGAAAAAAACCACCCTTTGCTTTTTGCCCCACCGGAATACAGTTTTGGATAGACTTCTCTTTTCATAAATTTGAATCCACACATGCCATCTGAAAAATGGACGCCCAAATAGTGCCTGGCGATAAAATTAAAACATCGGGATGTGAACCCCCGAATAAAACTTCTGTCGATGACTACTGAATTTTTTGTTAGCCTCGAGCCATATACGAGGTCATCACCAGCGTCCAATCGCCATAATACGTGTTTGAAATGCTTCAGATCCGTAGCCAAATCGAGGTCCATATAACCTATGAAATCAGCAGTAGATTGATTCCAGGAAGTTTGTAAAGCCAGGCCCACTCCTTTTTCCTCCAATCTCAAATATTTTATCCACGAATAGTCCAGGACTAATTTTTCTCCAATGGCCTGGGTCTGATCGGTGGACCCATTATCTGCAATTATTATTTTCCAACCCGTATAGGAGGACAAATTTCTCTCTATAAAATCGGACAATAGCAGGACATTTTTTCTGAGTATTTTTTCTTCATTTAGTACAGGAATACTTATTTCAAACATAGACTTCTTTCATCGCTATAAAGTTCAAAGTTAAATTTTAAAATATATTACCCTCTGGTGGTATTGTTTTGGATCTATGAAGCTAAATATTATGGGCCGGTTTGGAGATTTCTTCCCGGGTAAAGGCTAAGATTCCATAACTAAAGTCGTCACAGCCCTGGTTACATATTCATAGGAATGTTTAGAATCATATTTTTTTATCGCACAATCCTTGGATGCAATATATTGACTAT
>JAWXBI010000289.1:0-19958 GCA_034439915.1 Saprospiraceae bacterium
GTTCGGAGTACCCGGGGCTCCGAGCATCGGAGCACGGCCATTACTGACCACCCCGATCTCAATCGGGGCGTGTCTACCAGAGTTCGGAGTACCCGGGGCGGGACTTGAACCCGCACGGCCATTACTGACCACAGGATTTTAAGTCCTGCGTGTCTACCAATTCCACCACCTGGGCATATCAATTGTCAAAAGGCTACGATCCAATTTTAAAACTGAATGAATTAACTGTTGACTTTTAACTATTAACCCTTGCCGTCGAGCGGAAAACGAGACTCGAACTCGCGACCCCAACCTTGGCAAGGTTGTGCTCTACCAACTGAGCTACTTCCGCTTAAAAGAAAATGCAAAGATAAAAAATTATTCTTTTCGCGCAAACGATTAAAAAAATATAACAGGATCGGTATTGAACAATACTCTACCGGTTTAAAGGATCACTTTTCATACAATAACACTCCATGGGCCATGAACTTGAGTTCTTCTTTTGGCTCGGTAATCGCTGCGATCTCATCTTTTGAGGCCCCTTTGTCTTCTGCATAATGCCGGAGTTCGTCGACCGGAGTAATTTCTTTAAACATAAATCCATCCATGACTACTTTTTTGCCGGCACAATCCTTGGGAACAAAAAACGCGTAATCTTTAAACTTAACAAAAACAGACTCTCCATTACCGGTTTCGGAAACTACATTCATCCAACATCCTTTGGCCTGACAGACTTCATCCACTACCCCGGTTAATTTTAATGGCAAACTGTCCATACCCTCCAGCATTTGTTGGGCTGTTTCTAAACTTACAAAACCGGCTTCATCGATGTCGGCACCGAATGATTTGACAAGCATCGTTGAAGAGGTGTTATTCGTAAGGGACTCGCTGGTAGGCACATTTTTACAACTAAAACAGGCCATTAATACCATCCCTAAAATCGACTTGTACATTCTTTTGAAATTTTCGCAAAGTTAAATATTTTAAAAACAAATCTATTGTTACAATATCCAATAACATCTTGTTATTTAAATAATCATGATTAAACCATTCCTCGTTTCCATCACCTGCATATTCATAACTCTTAGCCTGAATGGACAATGCCTCCAGGGCAATTGTGTAACCGGAGTGGGGACCTACGTTTACCCCAGCGGAGCAAAATACAGCGGTCAGTTTCTCAACTCCCGGATTCAGGGAATCGGTACCTTATGGATGAACAATGGAAATGTCTATTCCGGTCAGTGGAACAATAATTACCGGGAAGGCAAAGGTAAAATGGTCTTCAAAAATGAAGATGTATTTACCGGTGATTTTTTTCGTTCTAAAATGCAGGGAGTGGGCACCATGCGATTTTCTGCAGGAGGACAATATTCCGGTGAATGGATGGATGATTTACCCCATGGAAAAGGAAGGTATACCTATGCCAATGGCGAACGATATGAAGGTCTTTTAACCTTTGGAAAGCGCAGCGGCTATGGTAAATACACTTATGAAGACGGATCTATATACGATGGCCAGTGGCGTGACAATCGTCGGGAAGGTCTGGGCAGCCTGGCTCAATCCGATGGAAAAAATCTTTCCGGCCTTTGGCAATCCGACCAGTTCCAGTCCAGTCAGCACCTCCCGGCTACCGACCCAGCTTCCGAGACGCTGTTGGCGGCAAACAATTCAAATGCTGTCAACCCCACCACTACCGCATCGAATACTCCGTTAAAAAACTGTAATGAGGAAAGATGTATGTACGGCATGGGGTTTTATGTCTACAAAGATGGATCAAAATATGTAGGGCCTTTTAAAAATGGCAATCCTTATGGCAGGGGTATAGTTTATTATGCTACCGGTGACCGCTATGAAGGTGAATGGGACGATATTGCTCCTCAAGGCGAAGGAATCATGTATTTTACCAGCGGCAGGGTATTTGCCGCGATCTGGAACAGGGGCCGCCCCGTGAAACCCCTGGACAATAGGCCACCGCTGCGGTCAAGACCAGAAATCAAACCACAGATAGATGATGAAATCAGGATTTGGGCTGTCATCGTAGGAGTAGCCCGTTACAATCATATGCCTGTGTTAAAATACTCCGATGATGATGCCTATCAGATATATGCCTTCCTTAAAAGTCCCGAAGGTGGAGCTATTCCAGACCATCAAATCAAAGTATTGATCGATGAAGACGCAACCCGAACAAAAATCATTGATGTCCTTCAGGAACAATTTGGCAAGGCAGACAAAAACGATGTGGTCTTACTTTATTATTCCGGCCATGGTATAAATGGTGCTTTTCTACCCATAGATTTTGATGGATACAACAACAAATTATACCACGATGAGATCAATGAGATCATGGAACAATCTGAAGCCAAACACAAATTATGTATGATTGACGCCTGTTACGCAGGAAGCATGACTGAAGTCAAAGCCGATTTTACCGCTTCGCTCAATCAATATTACAGCATCCTGAATGCCGAAAAAGGAGGTACCGCTTTTATGCTTTCCTGTAAAAACAAAGAAGTATCGCTGGAAGATAGCGGACTCCGCCAGGGGATCTTCAGCCATTTTCTGATCCGGGGGCTCAAAGGGGAAGCGGACCATGACCATAATAAAATCGTCAGCGTTCAGGAACTGTTCAACTTTATCAATACCCAGGTCAGGGTATACACCGGCAATCTTCAGAATCCGGTCATGGAAGGAACATATAATCCAAATATGCCGGTAGCTATATTGCGGTAATGGGTATTCCTTTATAAAACATCCCCTGATTTCCTGTTCATATTATAATTAATTTTAATTTAATATCCGTTTCATCTTCAATTAACCTTTAAGTCTGAAGTTTGACTTAAAATCAGGTTGAATGAAAAAGAACAACCCGGAAGTGGTCGTGCTCAGCGATGTTCACTTAGGAACTTATGGCTGTCATGCCAATGAATTATTAATTTATCTCCAATCCATTAAACCGAGGATACTCGTTTTAAACGGGGATATCGTCGACATCTGGAATTTTAATAAAAGGTATTTTCCGCTATCCCATACGGAAGTACTCCGAAAGCTCCTCAAAATGGCCCGTCAGGGGGTCAAAATCTATTATATACCCGGCAACCACGATGAAACGTTGAGAAAATACCTGGACCTGAGAATGGGCAATATCAAAATTGTGGATAAACTTATTTTGGAACTCGATGGCAATAAACATTGGATTTTCCACGGAGATGTTTTTGATGCCACCACTAAAGGCAGTGCTAAAATCATCGCCATGCTCGGGGGCAAAGGATACGATCTGCTCATCCTCCTCAATCACGCAATTAACAAATTTCTCGCCTTTTTGGGCAAACCCAAAATGAGTTTGTCCAAAAAAATAAAATCCAGTGTAAAACGAGCGGTTTCCTGGATAGACAATTTTGAAAATACAGCGATCGAACTGGCTATTGCCCACCAGTATGAGTATGTGATCTGCGGCCATATCCACCAACCACAAAAACGTACAGAATATTTAAATAAAGGTCAAACTACTTACCTCAACAGCGGTGATTGGGTGGAAAACCTGACTGCCCTTGAATATGAAAATAAAGAATGGTCCATTTATCATTTTAACCCGGCAGATTATATAAAAACAAAAAATATTGCTGAAACTAAAAAAACACAGATGGTAAAAGAACAAATTCCCATGTCCCTGAAGCAAGCCAATCCTGATCTGATCGGAAGTTTTGAGGTGATGGTTAATCAGGCTACCGAACCATGAAAATATTGTATGCCGTACAAGCCACGGGTAATGGACATCTGAGTCGTGCCATTCAGGTCACCCCGTATTTGCAAAAATTTGGGCAAGTCGATATTTTTCTCAGTGGCAACAACTCTACCCTTCCGGTTGACCTCCCGGTAGCCTTTAGAAGCCGGGGTATATCGTTGTTTAATGATAGCCGGGGAGGCCTGGATTTTATAAAAATATTAAAGAAAAATAACTGGATCAAAGCCCTTACAGAAGCCAGGCAATTACCTGTCGAAAAGTATGACCTCATCATAAATGATTTTGAACCCATTTGCTCCAGAGCTTGCAGGTTAAAAAATAAAACTTCTGTGCAACTCAGCCACCAGGCTAGTTTTCAAAGTTCCTTAACTCCCAGGCCTGACCATATCAATCGGTTAGGCGAAGCGATTTTCAGCTATTATGCATCATCCAGCAGTTATATTGGTTTGCATTTTCAACACTATGATCATTTTATTTTATCGCCAGTGATAAAAAAGTCAATGATGGAAGCTTCACCGGCGGACTTAGGTCACATCACCGTTTATTTGTTTGGTTTTGACCGGGCCTATTTTGAATACCAGTTCCACCGCCTGCCCCATCTCCATTTTCATTGTTTTATCGCAGGTATTTCAGCTATTGAAAAAAGCAAAAACATCATTTTTTTCCCTATTGATACGAATGAATTTACGCAGAGCCTGCTGACCTGTCATGGAATAATCACCGGAGCGGGTTTTGAAACCCCCGCGGAAGCGCTTTACCTCGGCAAAAGATTGTTTTGTATTCCCTGTAAAAACCATTATGAACAATACTGCAATGCGGCTGCATTAAAAAGGCTGGGTATCCCTATCCTCCCACCCGGTGAAAGAAATCAATTAAGTGAAAAAATAAATGGCTGGCTCAACCTGGACTTTAGCAGGACCAATCTGGTCCCGAATAATCTTACAGAAACGATTTACAGCCTGGTGAATACCTATTCGAATTCTGGTAAGTGGGAAGAACCCCCTCAAATCCAGGACCCATTTTGGCCCATGCTCCAGCCCCTTTAAATCCGGATAAAAAAGGGAATTTCATCTGCGGGATAATACAGGAAGTCGTACATTTGCAGCAAGAAAAAACCCTCTATGAAGTTCTCAAAACGAATCAGTTATACTTTATTTTTATTCATTGTTTGTTTTGGATTGACCAAAGCACAACAACCTGATGCTACCTTGTTTTCAGTCAACGGCAATCCGGTAGGGGTATCCGAGTTTTTATATATCTATGGAAAAAATAATGGAAAAGAAGCAGACTATTCCAGAAAATCACTGGAGGAATATCTTGAGTTGTACAAACGATTCAAACTAAAAGTAGCTAAAGCCCGTTCGCTAAAACTGGATACGATCCCGGAACTCAACGAAGAGCTCAATACCTATAAACAGCAGGTTTCCAATTCCTATATCATGGACAAGGAAGTCACTGAACAATTAATACATGAAGTATATGAACGCCAGCGAAAGGACATTTCGGTTAAACATATTTTTTTTCAGCTACCCCCGAATCCCCTTCCTCAGGACACCTTAGTGACCTTTCAACGCGCAATGAAAGCCTATGATATGTTACTGGGCGGTACTCCTTTTGGTAAAGTGGTACAAGAAAACTCAGACGACAGGACCAATATCAATCACAGCGGGGACCTCGGCTATGTGACGTCCATGTTGCCGGATGGTTTTTATGAGGTGGAAAACAAAATCTACAGCCTTCCTGTCGGAGAGACCTCTCTGCCAGTTCGCAGCAATGCAGGTTATCATATTTTGAGCGTAGATGCCATTCGCGAAGCCCGGCGTGAAATGGAGATCGCCCAGATTTTGATCAAAAAACCAACAGACCAGGAAAAAGACCAGGGAGGTAAACCCACCGCAGATAAAGTGTACGATATGATTATAAAGGGGACGGACTTCAGTCAAATGGTACAATCTTTTTCTGAAGATCCCACCACCAAATCCAAAGACGGGTACATTGGATTTATTGGCATCAACCAATTTGAAAAAAATTTTGAAGATGCCATTTTTGCACTCGAAAAGGATGGCGATATTTCCAAACCCATCGAATCAAGGGTCGGATGGCATATCATCAAAAGGATGAGTAAAAAAGAAGAATTACCCTATCCGGAAGCAAGGGAAAAAATAAAGGCAGCTGTGGAGGCGGACGGACGATTTGATTATGCCAGAAACCGGGTCATTGACAAAATAAAAACGTACAATCATTTTAAAATCAACCAAACCAATTTAACGGCTTTGATTGAAGCATTGCCGGCTGATTTTACTTCATTCACCTGGGAGGTAAATCAGGGGATTCCCGACAACGAATTGTTTAGCCTCGGCAATAATTCATACAAGGCCAGAGAGTTTGCCCAATACCTGAAAACGGATACTAAAAACCGACTTCAATACACCAATGGCACTCCGGCCAAACAGGTAGTCCCCGCTATTTTTCAAAATTATGTAACAGAAAAGGTGATCCAATTTGAACAAAATCACCTGGCCAACACCTACCCGGAATTCAAAAACCTGATGAGGGAATATGAAGAAGGAATTTTATTATTTGAAATCACCCGGCAGGCCGTCTGGGATAAAGCATCTTCAGATACGGTAGGGTTAAAAAAGTTTTTCGAAAAAAACCGGTCCAATTACAAATGGAAAGAACGCGCTTTGATTTCAGACTATACCGTTCGCAGTATGGATGAAGTCAGGATTAAATCGATCTATGAGGCCAGCAAGAAAAAAACGGCAGATAAAGTGGTCAAAGAATTTGACAAAATCCAACCCCCTGTCGTCACCTACGAAAAAGATTACCTGGAAAAAGAATCAGATGATATGAAAGCCCTGCCCTGGGTTGCCAATCAGGTCACGCCGTATACCCTGGACAAAGAAAAGGGTACAGCCACCTGGCGAAAGGTGGAAAAAATACTTCCCGCACAAGCCAAGACTTTAGATGAATCCCGCGGTTATGTCATAGCCGATTATCAGGATTTTCTGGAAAAAGAATGGATTGGCCAGCTTCAAAAAGAATTCACCACGACCATTAATACCGCCGTTTTTGAATCCCTCATTAAAAAATAACCCTACCCATTGAAGGGAGCTCATGCATCAAACCATTACGTATTCGCTGATCTTCATCCTGACTTTAACCTGCTGGTATTGTCAGGTGCTGCAAAAAGAGCCGGTTAAACCAGACCCCTTGTTGGCAGAAGTGTATTCGAAAAAATTATATCTCAGCGACCTGGAAGGTATGTTTCCACCCGTATCTACCAAAGAAGACAGCGGCCAGATTATCTCCAATTTTACCACACGCTGGACCCAGGAACAGGTATTTTTAAGTGAGGCGGAAAAACATATACCTGCTGATTTGTCCATCGAACAGTTGCTTAAAAAATACAAAGAATCCTTAATCGGGCTCAATTTCCAGCAAAAACTCATCAATCAAAACCTCGATTCATCCGTGTCAGAAGAGGAAATCCGGGACTTTTATGAAAAAAATAAAGATCAATACCTACTCGAGACCTCTATAATTCGTTGTTACTTTGTGAAAATTCCCGGCAATATCAAAGAAATGAAAAGGGCCCGGGAATGGTGGGATGACCTCACCAAATACAACAAAAAAAGACTCGCCAGCCTCGCCGAAAAGTACAACGGTACTTACCATCTGGAGGACAGCATCTGGCACAATGTCTCCGAAATCGAAACCCTCTTCCCCAAAGGCAGGATAAGCGCCAGGAACTGGACGAATAACGAACGATTGAGTATCAGTGACAACGAATATCAGTATTTTTTTAAGGTACTCGAATTGGTCTCCAAGCAGGAAAATGCACCGATTTCCTATGTAGCGGACAAAGCCAGATTGATTATTCTGAACAAAAGAAAAAATAAACTCATCGAGGATTTTAAAACCAAATTGTACGAAACTGAATTAAGAAAAAATAATGTTAAAATATATCAACCCTAAAATGACTCGTTTATTCAGTCGTTATGCATTTTTCCTGGCTTTGTTATTTTCCCTGACGGTTACCGCTCAAAAACAAATCATCGACAAAGTAATCTGTGAAGTAGGCAACGAAGTCATTCTGTTGTCTGAACTGGCAGAACAAATCAAACTGGCAGAATCCCGCCAGGGACCCATGAGGCCGGAAGACAAGTGTTTTATGCTGGAAAACATGATGGTCTCCAAATTATTAGTCCATCAGGCTTTCGTAGATAGTATTATCGTTTCCGATGAGGAAGTCGAAGCTCAGCTAAATGCCCGCATAGAACGCATCCTGGAAAGTATGGGCAATGATGTAACCCAGTTTGAAGCTTATTACGGTAAAAGTATAAATGATGTAAGGAGTGAATTCCGGGAGGACCTCAAAAATCAACTCATTTCAGAAAGAATGAGAGCCAATCTGCTGGAGGAAATATTAATAACCCCGAGTGAAGTGAAGGAATTTTACAACAGTATTCCCAGGGACAGTCTCCCCTATCTAAGCAGCGAAGTTGAGGTCTCCGAAATCGTCATCCACCCTACACCGAATGATTCCTCCAAACAAAGGGCCAGAGAAAAGCTGGAAAAAATCCAAACCCGTTTAAAAGCAGGTGAAAAATTTGAAGAGCTGGCCGGTACTTATTCCGATGATGTGGGATCTGCGAGAAATAACGGGGACCTGGGATGGGCTAAACGGGGCAGTTTTGTTCCAGAATATGAAGCCGCTGCTTATAATCTGGAGCCCGGTCAATATTCTGAGATCATTGAGTCTGAATTCGGATTTCACCTGATCCAATTACTGGAATTAAGGGGGAACACCATACATACCCGGCACATCCTGATCAAACCGGAAATTGAATCGTCTGACCTGGAATTGGCCAGGATCACTTTGGTCCGGGCACGTCAAATGATTTTAAACGATTCAATCACGTTTTCACGTGCAGTCAAACAATTCGGCAATAAAAAAGAACAAAGTTTTACCAATGATGGCCGCTTAACCAACCCTAAATCAGGGGATACTTTTTTTGAGATCAAAGATCTGGAACCTGAAGTATACTTCACACTGGACTCGATGAAAATCAAAGGTATTTCATCCCCGGTTGAACTAGTTGCCCCTACGGGTGAAAAATATTACAAGATATTGTACCTCAATACCCGCACTGATCCGCACCAGGCCAATCTTAAACAGGATTATTCCAAATTCCAGAATCTGGCGAAAGAATCCAAAAAGAATGAAATCCTGGTAAAATGGCTGGAAACCCATGTCGCCACCACGTATGTCAGGGTAGATCCCTTATTTAAATCCTGTCCCAATATCCTTCAATGGGTAGATAAGAATTACAAAACCAATTGATCCGGCATTATATTCTTTGGGGTTTACCCGGCTGGCAAAGCCTGGGATTTTCCTCATCTTTATAACATGGTACCGCTGGCTGAACGGATGCGACCGCAAACGCTGGACGAGTTTGTTGGGCAACCCCATCTGATGGGTAAAGATGCCGTTTTCAGAAAATTACTCGAATCGACAAACTCCCCATCGATGATCCTCTGGGGCCCGCCGGGTTCAGGTAAAACCACCCTGGCACGGCTTATTGCCGAATTTCAGCAACGGCCCTTTTTCCCATTAAGTGCCGTGGAGTCCGGTGTAAGGGATGTCCGTGAAACCATTGAAAAAGCCCAAAGACATCGTTTTTTTGACAAGCCAAATCCGATTTTATTTATTGATGAAATTCACCGCTTTTCAAAATCCCAGCAGGATTCCTTGTTGCACGCAGTGGAAAAAGGAATTATCAGTCTTATTGGAGCGACGACAGAAAATCCATCCTTTGAAGTGATTTCGGCTTTACTTTCGCGATGCCAGGTATATGTATTCAAACCGCTGTCTGAGGATGATCTGATTCTATTGGCCCATCACGCCGTATTAAAAGACGACTATCTGAAAACAAAAACCTGGAATTTTGAAGAATGGGCGGCCTTAACCCGATTAGCCGGTGGCGATGGCAGAAAATTGTATAATGTGCTGGAGATATTATTTGCTTCCCAGGATGCTTCAGACCAGGTTTTTGTAAATAATGCTCTGGTCAGCGATGCAGTGCAACAAAATCTGGCCCGGTATGACAAAGGAGGGGACCAGCATTATGACATGATTTCGGCACTGATCAAAGCGATCCGCGGGGGTGATCCTAATGGGGCATTGTATTGGCTGGCCCGGATGCTGGAAGGAGGTGAAGACATTGAATTTATAGCCCGAAGATTGATCATTTCAGCCGCAGAAGATATTGGCCTGGCCAATCCCAACGCATTATTAATTGCACAGGGTTGTTTCCAGGCTATCCACACGATTGGGATGCCCGAAGCACGTATTATCCTGTCCGAGGCTACGATCTATCTGGCTTGCTCACCAAAAAGCAATTCTGCCATATCGGCCATTGAGCAAGCGCTGAGCCTGGTGAAAAATACCGGAGACCACCCTGTTCCCTTACATATCCGGAATGCCCCTACTCGCTTGATGAAGTCAATGGATTACGCCAAGGATTATAAATATTCCCATTCTTTTGAACATAATTTTACCCCACAGGAATATTTTCCCGAATCGTTGGAAGGAACCACCTTATATCATCCTCAGGATAACCCGTCTGAATTAAAAATAAAAGAACGCCTGGTTGAATGGTGGAAGGATAAATACAATTATTAATTTATGCAGGCTAACGTTATATTCCTTGTTATTGTTTTCTGTTTGTCGAATCATTTAGGTTTGTGTCAAATGAAATTTAATTCCAATCCGGTAGTAGCCCATCGCGGAGCCTGGAAAAAAAACCAGTTTCCGGAAAATTCAATCGCTGCATTAAGGGAAGCGATTAAATTAAAATGTATGGGGACTGAATTTGATGTCCGGATGACGTCCGATGATAGCCTCATTGTAAACCATGACCCGCATTTTCATGGATTGGTTATCGAAAAGTCCACCTATGAGCAACTGTCTAAATTTACCTTATCCAACGGGGAACCCCTTCCAACCCTTTTTCATTACCTGTTTTCCGGTATACAGGACAATCCGGGTACTCAATTGGTCATAGAATTAAAACCTTCCCCTGCCGGCAGAGGCCGAAAGCTTGCCCATGCAGCGGTGGCTCTGGTCAAATCTATGAATATATCTTCCCGTGTCCTCTATATCAGTTTTGACCTGAATATATTGACCGCCATCCTTGAAAAAGACCCGGAAGCGGAAACCCAATACCTCAATGGGGACCAATCCCCAGATCAATTAAAGACCCTGGGTATCCGGGGGTTGGATTATCAATATCCGGTTTTTAAAAAAAATCCGGAATGGATTGAACAGGCTAAAAAAAATGGCCAGAAGTTAAATGTCTGGACCGTGAATGAAGAGGCGGATTTACGGTGGTTCATCAAACACCGGTTTGATGCGATTACCACTAATGAACCTGAACTATTGTTTGAAATTCTTACACGAAAATATTGATGTGAATTTCTATGCCATGTCGATAACGCGCGGCAACAAAGCTATGCGCGCAGATGGATGCCCATTTAATCTATACAGTAATTGATAAATTGAAATATCGCATTACCTGGGTTAAAATGACTATAGACACGAAATGGGTGTATAGAGTTTAATAAAACTGGGGTTTTCAGTTGCGGACAATTCCTTCATAAAAAACAGGGCTAATAAGTTCGCAATAATACCCTATTTGGGATAGGCGACTGCAATGCTGCCCCCCCCTTTGAACGTCATTTTAGGTTTGTTATTTCCATATAAAATCAGGTCAAAATTGAGTTTCAGTTTTTTGGTGGCTTGTTTCTGATCGTTTTCTTCATATGGGCTTTCTTCGAGGATTTCAAAAAAAGAGGTTGCCGGTTGAAGTTGGCCTGAACTCGAAAAGACGAACCCCTGATCATCGATAAAGAGGACTTCCACCGTGTTGAACTGGGTAAATTCCTTTAACCGGGACTGATCGTACATCAAATCAAAATTGGCCAGACTCCTAATTTTAGCTTCAGGATTAAAATCTGCACAGGCAGATGCTTTGTTACCTCTTGGATCGGTCACTGTAACGCATGCACTGGACTGTTTTTTAATGTCCAGCTCAATAGAGGACTCTGCCGATTTGTTGTTCCATGAATATTTAAACGGGCCTGTCCCGGTGGTTTCAGACACCAGCATCCAACCCTTATTGGCTATGTTTTTGGCCACCAAATTCACTTTTAACCCGGGGAAACTGTCTGCCAGGTTATAGTCCACCGCCTGGCATTGGCTGGCATTACTCCCCTCCGGATGGGCTATATGCATACAAACATTATTTCTTACCAGCGGATTTAAACGCAATGAAATGTTTTCTTTGTCTGTAATTTTTTTATCGTTTACTGTCCAGACAAATGAGTATCTGGAAGCTCCGCCTGTATTGGAGAATACGGAAGTATTTTTTGACTGGACCAGCAAGCTGTCCACGGAGGTCAAAAAGAATGTCCTTCGACCGGTTTTGATCGACCTGTTTGGGCTGGACATAAATTCCCTGTTGTTTTGTCTTAAAGTGATCCTTAAAGAAGAAGGGCAAGGCGGGACACAATCCTTTTTCTTTAATTCACCGATAAGTTTTAACACCCCCAGTTCTTCCTGTTGAAATCGGGTATCCAGGATTACATTTTCTCTTCCGGCTGCCAGATTAAAATTTTGTGAGCCTATAACGGCCTTCACTTCAAAGATGGGCGCTTCTGCCATTTTGATGGGTATTTCAATTTTATTGCAGCTCCAATACATCAGGAGGCAAAAGATCAACCCGCAATATTTTATAATCATCTTCATTTGATTTTATAAGAAACGCGCATACCAATATTCCATTTAGCTACATTCGATTGTGTAATATCCCCTGGCAACGGTTTGTAAAGTGAGTTAAGATGCCGGTTGGCCTGAACCCCGACATTGACCTTAGGGTGAACCTGATATTCATACCCCAGTTGGGTATTAAACAAGACCTGGTGCAGCGCCCCCTTTTGTAACCATCCGTTACCTATCCGGGAGACCTCAGCGGTCGCCAGGTCCTTTATACCGGCCCCTTCTTTAAATTTGATTTGGTCAACTTTGCCTAATGCCCCGAGCAATAATTCGGGTTTTACGCCCATGAATGCCCTGTGTTTTTTCAGCTGAAATCCCATAGATGCCTGCAAGTAGAGATAGTGCATCCATTCCGGCTTGATACCAAAATTCTGCACCACAGATCCAAATCCTTTAAACTGGTAAGCGGTCAGGACTTCTGAATACAGGGATGGATTAAAAAATGAATTGTAACCCAGACTGATTCCCCAATAACCTTTATTTCCCAATTGTTTTTGGGTAAATACTTCGAGCCCCAGGGCACTGATGGCGTTTGTCCGCACCGCCTGAGTTTGTTTGGCAAGGCCTATTCTCAAACCAAATTCTTTCCAGTTCCTGCCATGTTGTTCGATTAGAATCGGAATCAATATTTCAGGTAGCTGTAGCGATTGCTCCTCATCGATCATTACTATAGGATGAAACTGAAGTGGACTTACTTCGTCAATCCTTCTGCTTAAAGGATTAACAGCTTTGCTTTTATTTGCATCTTCTATCTTGTTGACTATCAATATTTCAGATTGGTCTACATCAATTATTTGTGGAAGCAAGCTTTCGGTTGAAACTGTAAAAGTCTCTTGCGTAGTTTGTTTATCCTGCCTATTCAGGACATCGTTTGTTGATATTAATTTATTCCTCAACTCCGATGGTGTATTAGTATCTAACAAACCAGTCAAGGCCGCTGAATTCAAATCCAGTTTAGCTGCTGGATCAGTAATGGTATTTTGAATGGTCGGATCCATCGGGATGACAGGACCTGTTTGACCTGCCATCGGTTCTGCAGCCGGCACTGCCGGAATAGATTGTGGTGAAACCTCTTTTTGGTTTTTAAAAGGCAGAAAAACCACGAACAGTGAAGCCAACAACAACACCAGTCCCAGTACCCAAAACCAGAGTATTCTTTTCTTTTTCTTTTGATTTTGATCGTCAATCAAAGCAGCTGCCTGTTCCCAATGCGCAGCTTCGAACGGAATTTTCCAGGATTCTGTTTTTTCTTTATAAACCCGGTCGATCCATGGTTCATTTTTCATACTCGGTTATATTTTATGGTTGGCATATGGTTGGTATTCAGGTTTTTGGACGCATTTTCTACCATTTCCTGCAATTGTTTCCTGGCTGTGAACAAATGCCATTTGGAAGCAGCTTCAGAAATTTTCAACAGGGCAGAAATGTCTTTATGGGCAAATCCATCCAAAACAAAAAGATTAAAGACATTAGCGGTAAGTGGGTTCAATTGATGAATGAAGCGCACCAGCTGTTCTACGTTGAGGTTATTTTCCGCCTGGTTAAACTCAACATGAAAGCCGTTTAAAGCGAGTTCTTTTTCATAATCGACATGCCCTTTTTGCTCCAGGTACCGGGAGGATTTCCGGTATTCATCTATTATGGTATTGATCAGAATCTGTCTGATCCATCCGGTAAAGGAGGCATTTTCTTTAAAGCGGTGCAGGTGGTTCAGGATTTTTAAAAAAGCCATATTGACTGCAGAGGCAGCTTGTTCATTTTGATGTTGATATCGAAGTGCGACACTCATGAGATAAGGATAACAATGTTCATATAACCTGAATTGAGACCTCCGGTCCCCCTGGATACACCCTTTTAATATTTCCGGATCAATCTGCATAAATCAAAACGACAAAAGCCCGGCAACTTTTAATTGCACAGGCTTCTGTGTTACTGAGCTGTATTATCGTTCAATTATTAGTTTTTTCGTCGAATGGAAGCCATCCTGATTAATGTGAATCATGTATACTCCCGGTGGCAAAAAGGACAGATCCAGTTGACCTGCAGATAACCCATCCTGCACCGCTATTTTTTCCTGGTACACTGCCCGACCGTACAAATTGGTAATCGACAAGTTACCGGGTTCATTGAGCCGGGAATTGATTTGATAGATGAGCTGATCTGAAGTCGGATTAGGATGAATGGTCAGTTGGATATTATTTTTTTGATTTAATTGTAGTGCACCGGTATTGGCTTTGTCTGATTCAGGAGCCTTTAAGCCACCACCTGGTTTTTCAAAGGATACCTCGGTACAGGCTAAGGTCGAACACCCCCCTGCATCTTTGACTGTAACACAATATTTTCCGCTTGTTTTTACGGTGATCTGGGCATCTTTAGACCCTGTGCTCCATAAAAAAGTAAAAGGAGCTTTTCCGGCAACCCTGGGTATTAGTTGCAATTCACCGGTAACGCGCTGGTGTACAATTATAGTAGATTCACATTTCCCGGAATTACCGTCCGGCAATTCCACTTTTATACAGGCGTAAGTCTTACAATGTACTCCGTCACTTACGGTAACACAATATTCACCCGGTGACTGTACAATAATCGAAGGGGTAGTATCCCTTGTACTCCAGTAATATAATACCGGACGGAAATATGGTTTAGCAGTTAGTTTAACTTTCTGCAAAACATCGGCAGTGTTTGTCAATGGGATACGTTCAGCAAGTATAGTGACTCTGCAGGAGTCAGCATCGGGCAATTCCACCTTTTTACAGAGAAAGGATTTGCAATTTTTTTCATCGCTGATGGATACACAATATTCCCCTGATTTTTTAACGATGATTTCATGGTTTTTTTCACCGGTGCTCCATTGGATAAATTTAAGGTCAAAGCTTGCCTTGACATATAATTTATACGCCTGAACCGAGCCATTGTCTCCGGTTCGATGGGCTACAATTTCGGCCTGGCAGGAAATCGGATGAACTACTATACATGCCTTTGCCTCACAACCTGTAGTCGTAAGTATTTTTACACAATACTCACCACTTTCCTTAATTTCCACTTTATTGCCATCGGCACCGGTATTCCAGTGGTACGATTTTACCTGGCCTTCTTTAACGATCGCATATAAATATTTATCCCGTTGTTCAATATGGACTGCACAGGGTGCATTAGTCGTCGGGATGCAGGCTTCACTTACACAACCTGCAGAATCTTTAGTGACCACACATATTCTGATTTTGTTTTGAGGATTATAAATGATCGAATCGCCATCCTGACCTGTCGTCCATTTATGCGTAAACGGTGCAGTACCCTTGGCTATTACCACAGCATGAGCCATGCTGTCATTGATTCGGGTTACTACCACACTGGAAACACAATCTTTACCGGGTCTGTCGCAAAACACCAATTTAGCTTCGATCAGTGGTTTTGCTTTCGAAAATTCATAGCGGGAAATAACTTCTTTTCCATCACAATTCACAAAACTGAGGATTAATACCCCATGCCTGATTGAATCGTGAAGGTAGACAGGCCATTTAAATTCACCGGATTCAAATGTCGTTGCCTTTTCGCTGACGGCGAAATTTGATCCGGGTGCCTGGTTGATATAAATTGTTTTATTGGCAACTCCCTTGCCGGCACCATCCACCAGTCGGCCATACACCGTAACCAAGTAATTTTCAGCCTGGATCAGACTTACACCCAGGCAAAGAAAAAAGAGGATAAAAATTCTGTAGTTCATGTTAGTATCGATTTTGATAAACTATACGCTGGTATTCCTTTTAAAGTTAGTCTAAACTCAAAGAATTATTGTTAAAAAAGGCAGTTTTATCCGGGACCACCGGCAAATCGCTCTTTACTCTTTTTTGAAAATTGAGTATCATTGTCCCAGCATGTTGATGACCCATACGACCGATGAACTGCAGATGATTCAGCAAAGTTGCCGGGATTTTGTCCAGCAACACATCAAACCCTTCGTTATGGAATGGGATGAATCACAACACTTTCCGGTGGAGACTTTTAAAGAAATGGGGAAACACGGATTTCTTGGGGTACTGGTCCCTTTGCAATACCATGGAGCAGGGCTGGGTTACCAGGAATACATTACCATTATCGAAGAAATTGCGAAAGTTGACCCAAGTATTGGACTTTCTGTTGCTGCTCATAATTCTTTATGTACCGGACATATCCTTCAATTTGGAAATGAAGAACAAAAAAATAATTATTTGCCCCATTTGGCTACGGGTGAATGGATAGGTGCCTGGGGGCTTACGGAGCCTAATACCGGATCGGATGCCGGAAGGATGCAATGTGTAGCCAAAGAGGAAGGAGATTATTTTATCATCCAGGGGACCAAATCCTGGATCACCCATGGCAGATCGGCAGAAGTAGCGGTTGTCATTGCGCGAACGGGCAATCTATTGGACAATAATGGTATGACGGCCTTTATTGTAGAACGGGGCACACCCGGATTTTCAGGCGGCAAAAAAGAAAATAAATTAGGCATGAGGGCTTCTGAAACCGCTGAAATGATTTTTGATCAGTGCCGTGTCCACAAATCCCAGGTGCTTGGACAAATCGGTGAAGGTTTTAAACAAGCACTTGGTGTACTGGATGGAGGTCGTATTTCAATTGCCGCGCTCAGTTTAGGGATAGCCAAGGGAGCTTACGAGGCTTCAGTTGAATATTCCAAACAACGGCATCAATTTGGCCAACCCATCTCAAGTTTTCAGGCCATCGCATTTAAGCTGGCTGATATGCAGGCTAAAATTCAAACGGCGGAACTATTAACCCGAAGAGCCGCTTATCTTAAGAATGAAAAATTAAAGATGAGCCGTGAATCGGCCATGGCAAAATATTATGCTTCGGAAATCTGTGTCCAGGTGGCCACTGATGCTGTTCAGATTTTCGGCGGGTATGGTTATACCAAAGACTTTCCGGTAGAAAAGTTCTTTAGGGATTCTAAACTCTGCACCATCGGAGAAGGCACCTCTGAAATTCAAAAATTAGTCATCGCCAGGGACTTACTTAAACCTTGAGATTCGTTATCCGGTCTTCATGATCTCATCCAATAATACCCCTAAATTGGGATACACCATGGTTTTCATGGCTGGCAGTTGTTTTGCTGATTTCCAGGTATAATCCGTGATATCTTCTTCCTCCTGTAAAAAGGGTTTCCTTTTATCTGAAGCCATGAGAAACCAAAATGTTTTTTTTAAAACCAAACCCTTCTTAATCTTATAAAAATGAAAGGTTGGCTGGAGTTTTCCGATTATGGTACAGGTTAATCCGACTTCTTCTCTAACTTCCCGGAGTGCTGCTTTGACGTTGGATTCACCCGGGTCAACTTTTCCTTTTGGCAAGTCCCACCACCCTCTCCGTTGAATAAAAAGATATCTTTTCCCCGGGCCACGTATCACCCCGCCTGCTGCATAAATCAGGGGTAGGGATTTTAGCAGTTTTTCCCAGACCAGTGCGGGTTTTTTAGTGCATATTATGACTGGGAGTGAATTGGGATTATCCCACATACGATGGATGCATCGATGTATTTCAGCCATGTCCGGAGCAAACAGCAGCATTAATACGGGATATTCTTTAGGGTCCAGCTTGTCCCGTTGTTTCTGGTCTATAAGCACCAACCACGTGCTATTGATAGAGATTTTATATTTTTGCGCTTTAATATCCATGATGAACGCTGAACGAATTGCCCTTCAACTTCTGCAAATAAAAGCAATTAAACTTAGTCCGCAAAAACCCTTCACCTGGGCATCCGGATTGAAGTCACCTATTTATTGTGACAACCGGTTAGTATTATCTTATCCTGAGTTCAGGAGTTATCTTATAGATGCATTTATTCAAAGCGCCAAAATCTATGTCCCTTTTGACATAGTTGCCGGGGTGGCCACAGCCGGGATAGCCCATGGTGCATTGGTAGCTGATCGGCTAGAACTGCCCTTTATATATGTCCGCGCGGAATTAAAAAGCCATGGAATGGGCAATCAGATCGAAGGGAAACTTGAACAGGGTATGCGGGTACTCCTGATTGAAGACCTTTTATCTACGGGAGGTAGCAGTCTTAAGGCTGTTCATGCCATCAGGGAGGCAGGAAGCATGGTTATGGGTGTAATAGCCATTTTTTCTTATGGATTGCAGACGTGTCAACATTCCTTTGCGCAGGCTAAAGTTCTCTTTCAAACGCTTACTGATTATTCTACTTTAATAAATATCGCTGCCAGCCACCATTTTATTACTGAAACAGAGCATAACCTGCTGAATTCCTGGAATAAAGATCCGGAAGCCTGGTCTGCACAACATCAAGCAATCAATTAAAAACATTTATGTCGAACACTTCAGCCGAACAATTTCTTCAAAACTATATCAATAACCCCTCGCCCACAGGCCATGAGGCAAAAGGTCAGCAATTATGGCTTGAGTATTTAAAACCTTTCGTCGATTCCTGGGACCTGGATGACTATGGCACGGCCTATGGAATCATCAATCCCGGCCAGGACTACCGGGTGGTAATCGAAGCACATGCCGACGAAATCTCCTGGTTTGTAAATTATATTACGGATAATGGCTTGATTCATGTGATACGGAATGGCGGTTCTGATCACCAGATCGCTCCGTCTAAAAGAGTGAATATCCATACCGACGCGGGTATCATTAAGGGTATATTTGGATGGCCTGCTATTCATACCCGGGCTGCGGGAACGGAAGACCCGAAAACTACCATAGAAAACCTTTTCGTAGATATAGGTGCCAAAGACAAGGAGGAAGTGGGTAAAATGGGGGTGCATGTAGGATGCGTGATGACTTACGAAGATGATTTTTTTATCCTGAATGAAAACTATTATGTTGGCCGTGCACTGGACAATAGGCTGGGGGGTTATTGTATTGCCGAAGTTGCGCGAAGGCTAAAAGAAGGCAATATTGCCCTTCCCTATTCTTTATATATCGTCAATGCAGTCCAGGAAGAGATTGGCCTGAGGGGCGCCGAAATGATTGCTCACCGGATCAAGCCACAGGTGGCAATCATTATAGATGTTACTCATGATACGAGTACCCCACATATGAATAAAAAGAAAGATGGGGATATCAAGTGCGGTGACGGGCCTGCTTTGACCCATGCCCCAGCAGTGCACCAGAAACTGCTCAGGTTAATTGCTGATACGGCTAAAGAAAAGTCCATTGCGTTTCAACGACAAGCATCGAGCAGAGGTACGGGCACTGATACGGATGCATTTGCTTATTCCAACATGGGGGTACCTTCCGTCCTGATATCCATTCCCCTGCGATATATGCACACTACTGTGGAAATGGCACACAAAAATGATGTAGAACAAATCATTCAACTCATTATAGCAAGTTTGCAGCAAATTGAAAAAAATCACAACTTCAAATATTTTA
>JAWXBI010000290.1:0-7757 GCA_034439915.1 Saprospiraceae bacterium
CGGATCCGGTTGCAGCCTTCACAGAAAGGGGCACTCATGGTGCTGATCACGGCGAATGTGCCCATATGTCCTTTAGCCCTGAATTTTTTATCAGTGTCGTGGATGCCATTGTACAGGGATTCAATTTCGTATTTGGTTTGAATGGAGTCCAGCATTTCTTGCAGGGTCACTACTTTATTGCTGGACCAGCGATTGCCTTCAAAAGGCATGAATTCAATAAAACGGACATGGATAGGATGATCCTTTGTCCAGGCTACGAAATCCAGAAGTTCCGCCTCATTTAACCCCTTCATAACCACCATATTGATCTTGACATGGAATCCCCGGTCGATCAATAAATTGATATTGTCCAGGGTGCGCTGAAACTGGTCCCTTCTGGTCATGAACATAAAGCGGTCTTTATCCAGGGTATCCAGGCTGACATTAAGTGAGGTCAGGTCTGCTTTTTCAAAGACCTCCATAAAATCATGCACCCGGGTGGCATTGGTGGTAAGGGTCAGTTTGACGGGTAGTTTGGATAAACGCAGGATGATATCACCGGCATCTTTTCTGACCAGGGGCTCCCCTCCGGTCAACCTGATTTTATTAACACCCAGGTCGACAAATATTTTTGCCAGTTCTTCAATCTCTCCAGCCTGCATGAGTTTGGAGGCGGGCGTAAACTCATAATCCTCCTCAGGCATACAATAGAAGCAGCGCAGATTACAGTTGTCGGTAAGTGAAATCCGCAGATAAGTATGCTGGCGGCCGTAGGTATCCTGGATCATGCCGATAGTCGGTTTCTTTTGGTTCGTTTAGTATACAACTTAAGGTAAAAGTATTGGAATTCCACCCAATCTGATAATTAAACATAAGATCCCACGATGCTTACTCCGCCAGCGCAAGTTTTTGAATCATTCCGTTAAATATAAAGCTATGAAAGGGGAGGACTGTATACCAATACAACCTGCCTAATATCCCCAATGGCCTGAAGGTAGCCGTTTGAATAAGTTCATCGTTGTCGTTAATTTTAAATTCTAACCAGGCCTCACCCGGCAACTTCATTTCGGCATACAACAACAACCTTTTTTCTTTCTTGTTTGCAATCAGCACTCTCCAGAAATCCAGGGTTTCACCCGTTGCAATTTCTGTGTCCCTTTTCCTGCCCCTGCGCATGCCTACCCCTCCTAGGATTTGGTCGATAATCCCTCTGATCTCCCAAAGCCAGTTGCCATAATACCACCCATTCCTGCCGCCGATGGACCAGATTTTATTCAGCGTGTTTTCACTATTCCGGGTTTGTATTTTTCGGGTATCTGTAAAACATCCATGAACGGGCACTTCCAGGTATTGGGATATTCCCTTTTTGAAAATTGCACTGGTCTGAGCATCTTTCCAACTAGATAATACCTGATTTTGTTCTATTTTATCAAAAGCAAGCCGGATAGAAGTATCATAATCGATCAGTAAAATTCCCAGCAGGGAAGCCAACTGGTTGGGTTTACAAATGACCTCTACTTTCATGCTGTTTACTAGGTTTTGGGCCAGAGAATAAGAAGTTGCGGTGACAAAATATAACCAATACGAAGATATTTTTGGAGTCATGACAGGCACCACAATAATTCTTCTGTGCAATCCCCTGATCTTGGCAAAACGCAGCAACATATCTTTATAACTAAGGATATCGGGGCCACCGATGTCGTAATTTTGGTTATAGGTGTCGGTACGACCAGCTACCCCACTTAAAAACTCGACCACATTCCGGACAGCAATAGGCTGGCACTTTGTTTTTACCCATCTTGGGGTAATCATAAATGGCAATTTTTCAACCAGATCGCGAATGATTTCAAAAGAAGCACTCCCGGAACCAACTATAATACCCGCCCTCAAGGTGGTCAGGGCAAAAGAGGAGTGGCTTAAAATGTCTTCTACTTTTTTACGGGAAGCCAGGTGTTTGGACAATTCCGTTTCATTTACAATCCCACTTAGATAGATGACCTGGGTTGCCCTGGTTTTTTCAATTCTTTCTCTGAAATTGTTGGCACAAATTTGTTCCATACGTTCAAAATCACCCGATTGCGTCGACATGGAATGAATAAGATAATAAGCGACGTCGATATCGTTTGGAATCAGGCTTAAACTTTCTTTTTCCAAAAAATCAACTTCAATGACACTAAGATTATTTTTTGGGTATGCCTGAGCATTAAACCTGTTTTTATCCCTGACGCAACCAACTACCTGGTGGCCGTTCTGAATCAAGACCGGCAACAACCTTTGGGCAATGTATCCTGTAATACCGGTGAGTAAGATTTTCATAATTAGACGTTTAGCGAGTATAATCCGCCCTCGGCAGAATGGCATCCATAATCTGGTAATCGGTCATCATTCATAAGATCATTTGAGGTAAACCTTAAAAGATTCGTCACTTTTGTCTGATTATCCAACTTAAAACAGAAATGGCCGGCAAAGGTTGTAAGCTAGAAAAATTAAAAAAATCTTGTGATGAAATTACTCAATTTATCCTGCTTAACTGGAAATCCCTCAATGGATAAAAACATAGGTATATTCATTAAATTTAACTTATAAAAATAATTCTTGGTCCCTGCCCATTTGGTGCCGACCTTTATTCAAAAATTCAGTGCGCTTTTAATTTTTGCCGTATGAAAAAAAATCAACCAGGTCTCTTCCCCCGCCGAAATTTTATTAAACAGGCTGGAGCTGCTTTGTCCTCTTTTATTATCGTTCCTCGTTTTGTCCTGGGAGGGAAAAAACCAGATGGGTCTTGTTACACGCCACCGAGTGATTTGATCTCGTTAGGATTTATTGGTACAGGAAAACAGGGAAGGGGTCTTACCACTACTTTTCTTGGAACCGGTGAGATCAGGATAGCTGCCCTAAGTGACGTATACCAGGCTAAAGCCCAACTGACCCTGGATAGAATTAAAGCCTACTATGATAAAAACTCTCAACAGGGGACTTTTACCGGGGTTCAGGTATACCAGGACTTCAGAGCGTTGTTGCTACACAAAGACATCGATGCAGTGGTTATTGCTACACCGGATCACTGGCATGCGGCTATAGCGGTAAAAGCCGCCGAGGCAGGTAAGGACATATATTGTGAAAAGCCATTGTCACTCACTGTGAGAGAAGGCAGAGCCATGGTCACCGCTGCCCGGAAGTACCATCGGGTATTTCAGACGGGAAGTATGCAGCGTTCGTGGCCAGAATTTCGTCAGGCTGCGGAATTAGTGCGAAATGGATACATTGGTGAAATTAAAAGCATCAAGGTAAACGTTGGACCACCTCCGGTGGCATACAACCTGGCATCTGAAGTTATTCCCGAAGGCCTGGATTGGAAAACCTGGTTAGGCCCTAATGAATACCTTCCTTTTAATGCGGAATTGGCTCCGCCCACTTCAAAGGATGTATTTCCTAATTGGCGGTTGTATAAAGAATTCGGGGGAGGCATGGTCACCGACTGGGGCGCCCATATGTTTGACATCGTGCAGTGGGCGCTGGACATGGACCACAGCGGACCGCTTGACGTGACCCCGCCTGATCAGGGGGCACATCCTTTTTTAACCTTCCGCTACAAAGGCGGTATCCCGGTGACTCATGAAAAATGGGAATGGGGCAATGCGATCCATTTCATCGGATCCGAAGGGGACATCAAGGTACAACGTAAGAAAATAGAAACAAGTCCTTCTGCACTGGCTGAAAAAGTTATGGGGGCCAATGAAAAACACGTCTACAAGAGCGAAAATCATTATAAAGATTTTCTGAATGCCATGCGGAAACGAAGCAAACCAATCTGTGATGTTGAAATTGGTCACCGTACCGCTACCGTATGCAATATGGCCAACATTGCTTATGCGCTCAACCGGCCCTTGAAATGGAATCCAATAAAGGAAAAATTTAAAAAGGACCAGGAAGCCAATCAACTTTTAGGAAGGCCCATGTTGAATGAATGGGCAATAAAAATATAAATTATTTTATTTGACCTTAATCCGATTACCGCTACCTCTTATGAAAATTATTATCATTTGCCTATGTATTTCATTCCTGTTAACAGATCTTTTGATTGCCCAAACGGATGTAGAAAAAAGGATTCAAACCCAATTGATTCTTGCCGAAAACGGCTCCACGATCGATTTGGGCGAAGGGATATTCCACTTCAGTAAAAGCCTTTCAATGGATGGAAAAAAGAATGTTACTATCCAAGGCAGGGGGATGAACAAAACCATCCTGACGTTCAAAGGTCAGCGGGCTGGTGCGGAAGGAATCAAAATTACCAATAGCGAAAATATCGTACTCCACGATTTTACGGTTCAGGATTCGAAAGGTGATCTGATTAAAGCGATGCACGTGAATGGAATCCGATTTCAACGCATCAAAGCAGAATGGACGGGTAAACCTTCAAAAACAAACGGCAGTTATGCCCTCTATCCGGTGCAGTGCCAACAGGTGATGATTGATAGTTGTATCGCTATCGGCGCTTCTGATGCCGGCATCTATGTTGGCCAATCCAAATATATCGTCGTGAAAAATTGTACTGCATCTCAGAATGTTGCCGGGATCGAAATTGAAAATTCCCTTTACGCCGATGTGCATGGTAATGTAACTACAGGCAATACCGGAGGGATTTTGGTGTTTGATTTACCGGATTTGGTACAAAAGCGCGGGGGATATGTACGTGTATTTAATAACCTCGTTAAAGAAAACAACCTGGCAAATTTTGCACCCAAAGGGAATATTGTAGGCAAAGTGCCCAAAGGTTCCGGAGTGATCGTGCTGGCGACCAACCACGTTGAAATTTTTGACAATCAAATCATCAACAACCGGACTTCCGGTGTGAGCATCATCAGTTATTTTTTAACGGAAAATAAAATTACGGACAAAGACTACTACCCCTATCCCACCGCGGTATATGTCCATGACAACGTATTTGAGCGGAAACCAGGCCGTGTTCCGTTTAAAGGAAGGTTTGCTAAAATTTATTGGTTTAAGCTTAAATTTGGCAGAGACGTTCCCCACATTGTATACGATGGTATATTGGATAAAGAGGTCCTGGACTCCCATGGCCAACCAAAACCCGAATATAAAATCTGCATCCGGAATAATAAAAACCAAAGTGTGGCTAATATGGATGCGGAACATGGGTTTAAAAATGTATCCAGAGACCCCAAACCATTTGATTGTGCCATAGAAAAAATTAAAGCTCCAGAAATGCAGCAACCGGAATGAAAAAAATATTTTTCACCTTGCTTTTATTTGCTGGCTTGATCCTCAGCTTTTCATGGAAGATAGGTCCCCCGCCTACCGCCAGTCCCTATAAAGAAAAATTATCCGATTATGGTTTTTTTATCGGAAAGATCAGCGGGCAACAGCCGGCCGTTGACGTCATGCCTTACGCACTGAATGCTTCCTTGTTTTCGGATTATGCTTACAAATTGCGTTTTGTTAGACTGCCCCAAAATAGTTTTATCCCTTATAACCCGGATTCTGTTTTTCAATTTCCCGTAGGGACGGCTATTATCAAAACCTTTTATTACCCTTTGGATGAAAGAAATATAAAAAAAGGACGCCGCCTGATCGAAACCCGCCTATTACTCCATGAACAACAAGGCTGGGTTTCATTGCCCTATATCTGGGACGAGCAACAAACCGATGCCTGGCTGGAATTGGCGGGTGGCAATACCACGGTAACCTGGCGGGATGAAAAAGGCCTTAAACGTGAATTTGAATACCTTATCCCGAATATGAATCAATGTAAAGGTTGCCACGAACGCCATGGTGCTATGTCACCCATCGGCCCCTCTGCAAGGCAACTAAATGGAAGTTATCATTATGAACAGGGGAAAGAAAACCAATTGTCGCATTGGTCACGGGCTCAATGGTTGAAAGGTGTTCCTCAGGATTTCGCACAACTGCCATATCAAGTGGATTATGTCGATGCTACGGTTAATCTCGGTGACAGGGCAAGGGCTTACCTGGATATCAATTGTGCGCATTGCCACAATAAAGCCGGTCCCGCTCAAGCCTCCGGTTTATTTTTAGAATGGAATACCAGCGACAGTACAGCTTTTGGATTCTATAAAACTCCGGTGGCAGCAGGGCGCGGTTCAGGAAATCTGAAATTTGATATCGTACCGGGAAAACCCAATGAAAGTATTCTGATCTATCGAATGGAGTCCATCGACCCTGGCATCATGATGCCCGAGCTCAGTCGCAGCCTTCAGCATACGGAAGGGATCAGGTTGATAAAAGACTGGATAAAGTCAATGAAACAGGAGTAATTTCCAATTTTTTGGTTAAAATAATCTTGGCTGAAACTCTATTTTGGGGTAAAAGAGGCCCACCATGATAAACGGGTTAATTGATACAAAGTCGTGTTTCTGAGTAGTGCCCAGGAAAAAATACAAATCCTTGGTTTGGGTAAACTCATCAAAATATTTTTTACGGACATCAGCCAGGGCTTTTTTTTCATCACCTTCATGCTTAGCCAAACAATTCCAATATAGCTGACCAATCTCCCAATCTTCGATCATCATTTTGCTTTCTTTTCCCTGATTGTCTTTGAAGGTATATTTGAATTTATAAGGTAGTTTATTTATTACTCCCAACTTTCCATCCTGATCCGCTTCAAAAAGGTGTAATTGATTCAATTGGGCTAATTTGTCCTTATCCCATTGTCTCTCAACGGTTTCCACACTGAAATCTAAGATTTCAGTCGGTTTAAAAACAGCTAATGACGTACTGATATTTTTGTCTTTGGCTTCTGAAATAACCTGCGATAGGGAGTTGTAAATTTTACCCAGGCAGATTTTCTTCCTAGCCTCCCAATTGTTTTCAGTTCCAATATGTTCGCTGATTTTGACTGAGCTGTCAAGTGAATAAGGCCGAAAACTTTCAGGTCTAAAATCACTTTCATTTTTTACCAGGTCCAATTCAATCCAGTCGTATTTTTTGTATTGTTCGTGGTAGGTTTTTTTTCGGAACTGAATTGGATAAATTCTTATCCAGGAGCAGTCTTCTCGAAATCCGGCTGTGCAAACCAGTTCATCATATTTGGCAGAGAGTATTGGATACGTTTTTACAGCAATCAAAACTTTAGTCAGTGCCATGGGCTAAATATGTTTCACTTCATATTCAAAACCCGTACCATCAAGTTGGGAAATGGCTTCAGCTAAATGTTTTCGATGACATTGGCAAATATTAGCTTCAAAACAGGTCAGGGCAATGCGGTAGTATTGTTTCAATAAATTCAAAATTTCAATTTGAGTATCTGAGGTCCTGCTCAAATTGATAGTTCTATAATTGGCAAACAAATTCTCATAATCCGATGGTGTATTTAGTGCTTGCCTTTGGGTGGATGGTATACCAACCTCGGGAAAATGTAAATATTTGATTCCCAGACTTTCACAAAATTTTTTTAACTGGGTTTTGCTGAACCCATATTTCATGCTCAAGGGATTGTTGCGGACATCCACCAGGACTTTAACGTCATTTTTCAGCAAGCGTACCAAATATTCTTCCAGTGAAATGCCTTCATAGCCTATAGTAAACAAAACCGTTTTATTCCCGTTTGGTTTGGCTTTGGTCACCTCCTCCAACTCTACTTTGCTCAATATCTTTTCGGCTGCTTCGCTTCGTATGGCATAAAACGGAAAGTTTAGATACGTGTGTTTCATCAAGGCCGTTGCACTCATATTACCATAATTTGCTTTGACTTCCTGCAGAAGTTTTAGGTCGTCTGATTTCAGTTGTTTCAGATAATC
>JAWXBI010000291.1:0-3092 GCA_034439915.1 Saprospiraceae bacterium
CACCAGCACTGGGTAATCAATTAGTTGTTCAAACAAATCACTTGCGAAACCAGGTTTATAGGTATATCATAAATTAAATTCTAAATCCTTATTTTCGGTTTACTATGAAGCATGCATCAGACCGGTATACACTCGCCGCCACGGACCTATCCAATCACCTGAGTTGTCAGCATCTCACTCAATTAAACCGGCAGGTGGCACAGGGAATACTGCCTAAGTCCACATACTATGACCCCATGATGGATGTGCTGAGGGAGCGGGGTATGGAACATGAAAAGGCTTACGTTGAGCATCTGCTGGCTATGGGTAAACAGGTCGTCGACCTGCGAGGGAAAGGTCGTGAAAGCATAGAGGAGGCGATGCATCAGGGGGTGGATGTCCTGGTCCAGACAGGGTTGGAGGATGGCCCCTGGAACGGGATCGCCGATATCCTGATAAAAGTTAAAGGTTCAAGCCGTTTTGGCCCCTGGGCTTATGAAGTACAGGACACCAAACTCTCCCAAAATACAAGGGCAGGGACTATCCTGCAGCTTTGCCTGTATTCGGATTTATTGGCGAGAGTTCAGGGGGTGGTACCTCAAAAATTTTACATTGTAAAACCAGGTAATGAATTTGTCCCGGAGGATTACCGATACGCAGATTACAGTGCATATTACCGTCAGGTAAAAAAACGGTTTGAAGAAACGATGGCGGGTCCTGACCTACCGACTTATCCGGAACCGACAGGGTATTGCCAGATTTGCAACTGGTGGCAGGAATGTGATAAGAAAAGACATGCGGATGACCATCTTTCTCTGGTTGCCGGGATTCAATCCCAACAAATCGAAGCGTTGAATAAACAAGACATCCTCACTCTTGAAATATTTGCAGAGCAAGAAAAATTAATCAAACCGGAGCGCGGAAAACTGGAATCCCTGGAACGACGGCAGGACCAGGCAAAAATTCAATTAGAGGGCCGTAGGAAAGAGAGTCCGATGTACAAATACCTGGATTTAGAAGAGGGTAGGGGATTTCATCGACTTCCTTTACCCAATGAAGGGGATATCTATCTGGATCTCGAAGGAGATTCTTTTTATCCTGACGGCGGGCTGGAGTATCTTTTTGGATATATTACAATTAAACCGGATGGTCTTGAATACCATAAAATATGGTCTTCCAATAAGCAGCAGGAGAAAGAGGCTTTCAATCAATTGATGGCTTTTGTAAAAGCTAATTGGGCAAAACATCCGGATATGCATATCTATCACTTTGCCTCTTATGAACCTGTGGCAATCAAACGCCTTGCCATGTTTCATTCCATATATGAAGAGGAGGTGGATCAGTTGGCCCGGGGCAGGCGATTCATAGACCTTTATCGGGTAGTTAAAGAATCCATGCTTGCCAGCGTGGAGACCTATTCGCTTAAAGAACTGGAAGTGTTTTTTGGATATATTCGTCGCCTGGAGCTGCAAAAGGCAAGCAGGGCCAGGAAAATGGTAGAAGTGGCTCTGGAGCGCAATGATTTTGGTAAACTACCAGAGGAAATTGTCAGGGATCTTGAGTTTTATAATGAAGATGATTGCAGAGCGACAGTTTCTCTTCATCAATGGCTTATGAAAAAACATACAGAAGCTATTGATCAGGGTATAAAAATTATTACTCCTGAATTCAAAAAGCATGAAACAAGTGAAAAAGCCCTGGCCCTTCAGGAGAAGATCAAACTATTGAAGGATGCCTTGTTGGTCCACCTGCCTGAAGAAAAAACCAACTGGAGTGATGTTCACCAATGCATCTGGCTACTGATCAATCTCCTGGATTATTTTGGCCGGGAGGTGAAGTGCTCATTCTGGGAGTTTTTCAGGGTGCATGAGTTGGAACCTGAAGAATTGTATGAGGAAAGAAAAGCCATCGCCGGACTGACTTTTATTGAGTTGGTATCGCCTAAAAAAGGGAATAGTAATCCTGTTTATAAATATAGTTTCCCGTCACAAGAAATAAGTATAGATATCGGAAAGAACCTTACGGTTGTCAATGGCAATAAGGTGGGATCTGTCAAAAGCATTGACCTGGAACACAACTTCCTTTCTATTAGCCTAAAACCCGAATTATCACCAGATACAATTTCCGCTGTACACGTAGATGATGTGGTTATGCCTCATGACTTGGTGCCTTCGCTGCATTCCTTTGCAGAAGAGTTGGCTGCGACAGGTGTTGAAAGAAAGGGCCAATACCTGGCATCCAAAGATTTGCTTTTTAAACGTGTACCACAGTTCAGGACAGGCACTGATCTGAGCCAAACGTTTAATGACCAGGTGGAACAAGCAACAGCATTGGTTACCAGGTTAGAATCCAGCGTATTAGCCATTCAAGGGCCACCGGGTACCGGAAAAACCTATACTGCTGCAAAAATGATAGTTGAACTGCACAGACAGGGAAAGAAAATTGGCATTACCGCGGTAAGTCATAAGGTAATACTTAACCTGGCAAAAGCTGTTCACGAGGAATCCATTAAACAGAACCGGACTGTTTTATTATATCATAAGCCTAAGGAAAAAAATAAACAGGACACTGAACTGTTAGATATAATAATCGAAGAAACAGATAAAACAAAAATCAGAGCTGCACTTGACCAGGGAGGAATACTCTGCGGAACGGCCTATTTCTGGGCTGAGGATGATTCTAAAGGTATTCTGGATTACCTCTTTATTGACGAAGCCGGTCAGATGTCTCTGGCCTATGCCCTGGCGGCTTCCCGGTCAGCTCAAAATCTGGTTTTATTAGGGGATCCTCAGCAATTGGAGCAACCGCAGAAAGGCAGTCACCCGGAAGGTAGCGATATCGCCGCATTAAGCCACTTGCTGGATGGTCACCAAACCATGCCCCCGGGAAAAGGACTTTTTTTAGAAACCAGTTGGCGACTGCATCCTGAAATTTGCCGTTTTACTTCTGAAATCTTTTACGAAGGACGTCTGAGATCCAAACCCGGTCTGGAAAATCAAAAGATCAACGGTACAGGCATATTTGACGGTTCAGGATTGATCTACGTGCCGGCAATACATAAATACAATCAAAGCCGTGCAGATGCAGAAGTATTAATCATCTCCAGGATAGTG
>JAWXBI010000292.1:0-29045 GCA_034439915.1 Saprospiraceae bacterium
GCGTTTACGTTTTGCCAAAGTCACCCACCTATAGGTCGCATCCAGTTTCTGGCTGACCGGCGTCTCAAATCCTTCCAATACCAATTGATGATGACTCAGGTACTTTACCTTGATGCACGGTTTCTTTGTGCTATGGCCATTTATACTTGCATTTGTATACCTAATTTAGGAACTTATCTATATAATTTACAAGCTTTTATAGGTTATTCTGCAGACCCTATTTATTCCTTACTATTGACTTTTGCCTGACTCCTGACTATTTACTGCTAACTATTGACTCAAATTCCGGTTAACAAATCGATTCCGAGGACCAGTCCATATAATACACTTGCTATCCCATTGGCTGTAAAAAAGGCCAGGTTGACCTTGGTGAGGTCCTTAGGAGTCACCGTTCTTTGTTGATAAACCAACATACCGATAAAAAGAAATGCTGCTATCCAGGTCAGCCAGCCCGATGCTATATATTTCAGTTGTATATGATGGCTTACAAAAAGGATCAAACCGCTGCAAAATAGATGTAATACCCTGCTCACTTTTAAAGCAACCGCTTTTCCATAACGGGCGGGTACCGAATGTAATTGATTGGCTTTATCAAATTCTTCGTCCTGCAACGCATAAATGATATCGAAGCCGGAGACCCAATAAAAGACTACACCTGAAAACAATAAGGGAATCAACGAAAACATTCCGGTCACCGCCAGATAACTACCAATCGGGGCCAAAGCCAGGCCTGTCCCTAAAATGAGGTGACAAATGACAGTCCAGCGCTTGGTAAAACTATATCCCAGGACGGTGAGCAATGCCACCGGAGATAAATAGAAACAGATAGGATTAATCGTCCAGGTGATCAGGACAAAACCCAGGCTATTAAATAGTACAATATAAAGTGCTTCATTTTTTGAAATGATACCCGCCGGTATTTCCCTCCCTGATGTCCTGGGATTAAGCCGGTCATACCGCTCATCTGCCCATCGGTTAAATGCCATTGCCGCGCTCCGGGCAAAAACCATGCAGAGCAAAATTTTCAGGCCCAGCACCACACTGATCTCATAACCGTCCTGTATGGCTAATATTGCCCCGATGACTGCAAAAGGTAAAGCAAAAATAGTGTGGCTGAATTTAATAAGCGAGAGATAGGATTTCATGGCAGGATGACGCAAAACTACAAGGTTGGGACGGAATTCTTTTAAAAGCAAAAAGATTTCCCGAATCCTAAGAATCCGGGAAATCTAGAACCAATATAAAAGTGCCTCAGAAGGCAATAATCCAAAGTATTCAGGAACTGTGTTAACCTGGATAACTATTTCCTCTTAATGAATCATCAATTTATTGACCAATACTTTTCCATTCTTCAGGTTTAGTTGCAATAAGTACATACCCGGGGTATGAGGTGCATTCATTTTTATTAAATTCTCCCCTTCGAGGAGCAGGGTATGGTTTGACCCGATTAATTTTCCTGAACCGTCGATGACCTTTACAGTGGCTTCAGTAGATTGAGTTGCGGAATAACGGATACTGAATTCAGCAAAGGACGTGATCGGGTTTGGATAAATAGTCATTGAAGATTCCTGAGCCATTGTGGTTTCAACGGTTTGACCGGTCGTAACTTGAGTCGTTGCACATGCGCTTTCAGAAAAATCACTGGAGCTATTTGAATAAACGGCTTTGATTGCAAAACAGTATGGCGTGGCTGATTTTAAACTATATACGGTAATGGTTTTTTGAGTGGTCGTACTGTATTGTACCCAGGATTCTCCGGTTTTGTACCAAACAGAATATTTTGATGCACCGCTAACAGCATTCCAACTCAATCTAGCGGAGGATGAAGTAACATTGGAAACCTGCAGTCCCGTAGTAGAAACATAAGATGCGGCAGTCCCTCTCCATCCTGAATTGGAAGAACTATAACTACTCAAGTCGGATCCGCTGCTGTTTGAAGCTGCACGAACCCAATAATAATAGGTTTTTCCTGCTGTCGCCGAAAGGTCGTTATAACTGGTACCGGTCTGCCAGCTTCCCAGGGCAGTGGCTTTGTTGCTGCTGTTGGAAGTATGGCGATAGATTCTGAAATAATTGCCTGCAGATCCATTCCAGGTAATGGCTACGCGGTCACTATAAGTGCCATCTGAGGCAGCAACCCCATTCGGTGTGGTGACCGTAACAGGTTTTCTCCATCCGGAATTAGAGGAACTATAACTACTGCTGTTGGAACCACTGCTATTCGATGCGGCGACCACCCAATAATAATACGTTTGATTTGGAGTAGCTGAAACATCATCATATGAAGTACCGGTCTGCCAGCTTCCCAAGGCAGTCGATGAGCCACTATTATTGCTGGTATGTCGGTATACGCGGAAATAATTGCCGGCACTGCCATTCCAGGTGATGGCGACTTTATCAGTATAGGCTCCATCTGAAGCGGATACGCCTGAGGGTACACTTACATTGACTACAACACTTCTCCATCCTGCATCGGAACTGCTAAAACCACTGAGGTTAGCTCCAAGATTATCCGAAGCTGCCCGTACCCAATAATAATAGGTTTGACCGGCAACGGAAGTCAGATCGTTGTAGCTTGTGGTCGTCTGCCAGGATCCCAACACTGTTGCAGTGCCGTTGTTATTGGTGGTGTTGCGGTATACTTGAAAATAATTTCCAGCGGTACCGGTCCAGCTTAACGTTACTTTATCAGAGTAGGTGCCGTCGGAGGCAGAAACCGCCGATGGGACCGTTACAAAAATGGTATTGCTAAATCCGGTTTCCACGGAACTGTAATCACTGCTATTTGCCCCGGTATTATCAGACGCTTCTCTTACCCAATAATAATATGTTTGGTTTGGGGTTACGGTGAAATCTTCATAGGCAGCTGCTAATTGCCAGCCTCCCAAAGCTACGGAGGTGCCGCTTTGGTTAGTTGTATTGCGATACACCTGGAAATAATTGCCTGAAGTGCCGGACCATGAAAGAGCCACCTTGTTGGTATATGTTCCATCACTGGCAATGACTGCGACCGGTACATTGACATTGGCAGGAACAAAACTCCAACCAGGTTCAGCACTGCTGAAATTGCTGCTGTTGGTTCCATTGACATCCGATGCTTCTTTCACCCAATAATAATATGTGGTGTTGGGAGCAACCGTATTGTCTTCATAACTGATTCCGGCAACCCAGGCCGTTAAAGTGGAGGCATTATCGCTGTTGTTGGAAGTATTCCGGTAAACTTTAAAAAAATTACCGGCAGTACCATTCCAGGTAACAACAACTTTATCTGTAAAACTGCCATCGCTGGCATTGACTGCAGTAGGAATAGATACTGGCACAGCGCGCCATCCGGTTTCTGCTGAAGTATATGCACTCACATCAGAACCAGCGCTGTTCGAAGCTGCCCGTACCCAATAATAGTAGGTTTGACCACCAACGGAAGTCAGATCGTTGTAGCTTGTGGCAGTCTGCCAGGATCCCATCACAGTTGCAGTGATGTTGCTATTGGTGGTGTTGCGGTAAACTTGAAAATAATTTCCAGCGGTACCAGCCCAGCTTAAAGTTACTTTATCAGAGAAGGTTCCGTCGGAGGCAGATAGGGCGGTTGGTACCGGAGAAGCCATTCCAATAGCCCATCCCGTTTCCGGACCTGCATATTCACTGGCACTTGCTCCGGCATTGTTAAGGGCTTCACGGACCCAGTAAAAATAAGTTTGGTTAGGGGTTACTGCCAGATCGAAATAGCTGGAGGCGGTTTGCCAGTTGGCCAGGGCCGTGGCTGTACTGCTATTGTTTGACATGCTTCTGTAGACCTGGAAATAATTGCCGGCAGTACCGGACCAGGTGATGTTTACTGTATCGGCTGCTGTTCCGTCAGTGGCAACGATATTGCTGGTATTCCTACTGTAACAATACAGGATTGACCTAAACAGCTGGATCCGTTTATATTGTTGGTAATTAAATTGAGCGGCAAGGGTCCAAATCCTTTATTCAGATTTATCCCAACTCCCAATAGGTGGCAATAACTCATTACCGTACCTCCATCCACCGGGACTGGACCTGTAGTACAAGTACCTTCAGCATAGGCTGCATTGGCTGTTGGACCACAACCATCTATTGGACCACCGGCCCATGAACAGTTGTGTGTATGTGGAGAACCCAGATTATGTCCGGTTTCATGGGCAATCACATTTACGGACCAGGAATACACCGGAAAATCATTGTAATAAGATTGAACCCAGCTGTAAGCATAACCGTAAGGGGTACAGAGGGTATTGATGTATGCAATCCCACCCCCAGTCGGTACCCCGCGCGAAACCAGGTGAGCCAGATCCCCATTATAACTGATCCTGGTGGTTCTGAACTTGTTTAATGCCACATTGGTCGAAGTTCCGGTGTACGGGTCCTCAGCAGTCCAGGCAAAAATTTCAGAAATGGACATGGTTATACCCTCATTGGCATACAAAGCCTGAACCTGGTTAAATACACCGCTCATCCAGTTGATGGCATTTTGTGCGCCACCTTTTTCTGTTACCAGGGTATAGTCCAATTCAAAGTACATTCTGACACATTTGTCTGAACGGGATTCCAACAATTTTTGCGCGGATAATTTTCGGATTTCATCTGCCAATTTACTTCCAGGCTCCACCTCGGCCGTTTGACAATCAAAATTCAACGGGTCATTTAAATCGTTATCATTGTAAATGACATACTCCTCTTTTTTAATTTTATCATAATTGCCAATGACAATATTCCCCTGGTCAGAAGCAATTATGGCAATCAGGTCTTGTTCAAAAATGCTTATCGTGACTAATGATTTAGGATCATTTTTCACGATACCCCGGTAAAAAACACCGGTTTGTACAGATACTGCCTGATTGTTTGAAGCACTGGTAAGAGCCCTGAAATCAGGCGTAAATAATTCCACACGAATTAACTCGAGTTCCAACGTGCCGTTATCAAAAGGCAAACTCATTTCCAGTTTAGGAGCTTTTACCGTATACAGCGTATTTAGGGCTGATTGGTTTAGTCTCAGTAAAGTTGATTTTTTTACGGCTTGTGCCACTTTGCCGGATCTAAAACTATTGGATTGGCGACTAAATAAATCGGTGCTTTTCACCACCTGTCCCGGCACCGGGCGGAATTCTTTGATTTGTTTAAATACTTCCTTTTGAGCATCCATATGCTGTATACTCAAGATCATGGAGAAGAGAAAGAATAAACTAAATAAGTTGAAATTTTTCATGACTAAAATTTTTATTGGTTCAAGATTTATCGAGTTGATTATTGCTCTACAAAATTGAAGTAAAGCCACTTCGAATTCGATGATACGAACCAATAACAGCGATGATTGTCACCCCTGTGCGGGGTGATTTTAATCAACAAAAAACCTTCAGCTTTATCCTTAAAAAATACATATATAATTTAATTAATACCCTGCAAAACCTTGCCTGACAAGGACTTCCGACATTTTAATATAGCGCATGACCAAGGTCATTACTTTCAATTTTTTTTGAAAGTTCATGACCGTATGGATTACGCTATTCTTTGATAACTGCTAAGTCAACCGGGTTAAACCTTGGAAAAAGAACGCATCTTTTATTTATTATATAGGCAAAAAACGTAAGGGTATATACTGCGTGTTTTAGGTACGCCCTTTCATACCTACTGAGGCCTTTACATAGGCAGTTCTGAAGATGGGTTTACAAACTTCGGCTATAAAATGTGATAAAGCCTTCTATCCCGTAGGGATTTACTATAGGTAAAAACGGTGTGCTGTAGGTACACCCTTTCATACCTACTGAGACCTTTACATAGGCAGTTTTGAAGATGGGTTTACAAACTTCGGCTATAAAATGTAATAAAGCCTCCTATCCCGTAGGGATTTACTATAGGTAAAAACACGTAAGGGTAAAAACGGCGTGCTGTAGGTACGCCCTGTCATACCTACTGAGGCCTGTACATAGTCAGTCTTGAATATTGGTTTACAAACTTCGGCTATAAAAATGTAATAAATCCTCTTATCTCGTCAGACACTACGTGCAATTTTTGCCGACTGCAAAAATTGGGTTAAATTATATCCCGGGATGTTTTACCCGGAAAAGGAAAACAGCGTTCAGTTTGGATCTTGAACTGGTCTGATTATTAAATTGAATTAATACCTGATGTAACCTGATGTTATTTTGTATCGCCTAATTTTCACTAAATAGATCTGCATTTTCTTTTGGAAGGCTGAAGTAAAATGTAGCCCCTTTACCTACCAGGCCTTCAGCCCACACCTTACCTTTATGCCGGTGAATAATACGCTGGACGATGGCTAAACCAACTCCGGTACCTTCAAATTGATCATTGGAATGTAACCGTTGAAATACCCCGAATAGTTTGCCTGCATATTGCATATCAAATCCCACCCCATTATCTTTTATACTATAAATTATTTCCGTTTTCGTTGCTCGGGAGCTTATTTCTATCCTGGGCTTTTCAGTCAAAGAAGAATATTTTATCGCGTTAGCCAAAAGGTTCATCACGACATGTTTCATCAAAGCCAAATCCCCCAGTACCGGGTGCAATTCATTTATTTTTATTTCGGCCTTAAAGTTGGTGAATTGACTTAAATCCGTGACCGTATCCTGCATGAGCATATTCATATCCAGGACAGACTGCCTGAGGGCTTGTCGGCCTAATTTGGAGAAAGCAAGCAGATCCTCGATCAGCGTATTCATCCGCTCCGCACTGCTCTGTATTATTCTCAACAATCGGTGCCCCTCCTCGTCCAGAATTGCCGTATAATCTTCTTCCAGGATCTTAGAATACCCGTTAACGGCGCGAAGTGGGGCTCTTAAGTCATGCGATACGGAATAAGAAAAAGCTTCCAATTCCAGATTGACACCTTCTAATAAAGCGGTGCGTTCATTCACCTTTTCTTCAAGCCGGTCGTTCAGTTCCTGAAGGGCGACTTCCGCCATTTTACGTGCTGTGATATTAATGTGCATCACTACAGCGCCTTTGCCATGCTCTTTCATCAGAGGCGCCACTTCCGCTTTAAACCACCTTTGTTCAACCGGTGAATGGCAGGCATATTCCAAATGGTAACCTTTAATTTCTCCATTAAGCACTTTTTTTATCCCTTCTGCCATCAACTGACCTTCCTCACGGTCAATGCCACGGGCACTTGCAGCTATTTCAATATAATTGTCATTAATGTTAAAATCGGAGTTGCACAACGAATTATCAACTCCAAAATTTTTCCATGCCTGGTTGACCTCAACAATAAATCCGTCTTTGTCCAACAAAGCAATATTGGCCGGCAAGGCGTCTAAGATTGAAGTCTGCATTTCTGAGGCAGCTTGCAAAGCTTCAAAGCTTTCTTTCAATTTTTCTTCAGCGTCAATGGTTTCCGTAACATCTCTGAATACCGTAACCCCATACATCGGTTTACCCTCTGAATTACAAATCGGTGCACCACTGACACTTAAAAAGGTGCCTTCCGGACGAAATTCGTTTTTTACATACAGGATTTCCTTATCGGTTTTAATGCCCTTGATTGCTTTGGCCATGGGCAGCTCATCCAGAGGGAAAACAGTCACTTTATCTGGCCTGAAAACACCGAATTTTTGAGCCCAGGAATCCATCTCCCTTTGTTCTTTTTCCAGTCCAAATAAATCCCTTGCCAAATCATTTCTGAACACAAACCTGCCTTGAGCATCTGCCACCACCAGGCCGGCATTCATATTTTCGATAATGGCTTTGAGTTTTTCGCGTTCATTAAATAGTTCCGCAGCAACCTTTCGGGATTCAGTGACGTCCATCGCAATCTCTAACACTGCTTTTTGTCCGGTCGCGGCACTGATATAAGGCACTTTGATAGTATGGAAAACATATTTATTGCCCTTGAAATCGGTAAATGGAGAATCCGGCATTATTTTCTTAACCCCTGCCTTGATCACTTCAAGGTCTTCGCGAATAAAGTGTTCCGCCTCAGAAAAAACAGGGGCGTTTTGGCTGACATTTTTCCCTTCCAGGATTTCCGTAGCTGAAATCCCATACATTTCCGCAAATCGTTTATTGACCAAAATAAATTTTCCGGCATCGTCTTTTACGAATATCAGGTGGGGCACCAGGTCCACGATCTGTCGTAAATTGGTTTCCGACTGTTTGATTTTTTCCTCAGCCATTCTTCGTTCAGTGATGTCCCTGAAATTTGAAACCAGGGCGCCTATGCTGGGTTCATGCAGCAAATTGGTCGTATTGCCTTCTGTCCATACCCAATGGCCTTCTTTATGGCGTAACCGGTGCTGGTTGAAAAATGAGCTTCCCGGTGTTTTTAAGACCTGTATTATTTTTTTTACAATGCCTGGAATATCGTCAGGATGGATTGTTGATTCAGTCGTTTGTCTGATGTATTCTTCACCGGTATAACCCAAAATTTTGGTAACGGAAGGACTGGCGTAAATCAGGGTTCCATCAGGCAGGGCCAGCGTTTGCATATCCGCGCTGTTCTCGATAAGTGCACGAGAACGTTTTTCACTGGCGATAATTTTTTCTTCCGCTTCATTTTTTTGAGTGCCATTGCGTGCAATACAATAGATCAGGTTGGTCTTTGCATCCCACCGGGCTGCCCAGATCACCGGTACTATGGTTCCGTTTTTCCGTTTGTACCTGTTTTCAAAATTGGTAATAGGCTGGCCTTTCATGACATCAGCTACAATGACCAGCGAGTGGTTTATGTCTTCTTCAATAACAAAATCGGTAAAACACCTGCCGATCAATTCCTCGGGGCGGTATCCCCAGATTTCAAAGCAGGCCGCACTCATCGTAACAAACTCATTCCGGTTATTTACCGTACAAATCGCATCAAGGGATAGATCTAAAATCTGTTGCAGGTTTTCTTTGGTGCTCATGACAACCCGGGCAGCTTCTTTTAACTGGGTAATATCGATTAAAACATTTACAGCTCCGGTCAGTTTTCCATTCAAATCCAACGTGTACACTGGATAGGGTATGACATAACGGATACTGCCATCCGGCCTTTCGATACGAAATTCTTCATGGGTTGGGACCGTTCCTGTTGTTATAGCTATTGCCATAGCACTGTTATCCGGAGGTACAGCCTTGCCCTCGGAATTGTACATCCGCAGTGAACCGCACCATTTATCTTTTTCGGTGTCCGGCATCCTGCCCCATAATTCTTCTGCAGCTTTGTTAAACAGGATTATTTTGCCTTCATGGTCACAGGTATATACGGCCGCGGGCAGTTTTTGCAATAATTCAGCGTAATGATTTCTGCTTTCCCTGATTTCACGTTCTGTCTTCTTACGCTCCGAAATATCCCTTGAAATATTCGAAACTCCTATGATATTACCCGCTGCATCTTTAAGGGGTGAGGTAGTCAGTGATATTTCAATGATATGGCCTGATTTGGTTACCCGGGTAGTCTCATAATACTCTACAAATTCGGGATGTTCCAGTTTCTCTAAAATTTTTCCTTCCTCTTTCTGCTGGTCCGGGGAATACAGGATGGAAACATTTTTTCCAATAATTTCAGCTGCTCTGTAACCAAAAATACGTTCAGCACTTTTGTTCCAACTGGTAATGGTGCCATCCAGTGTTTTACTGATGATGGCATCATCTGAAAAATTAACGATGGATGCCAGATGTGCCCGCTCCTGTATTAAAGCTTGTACTTGTTTATCCAGACGGCTTTTCTCGAGGGCATTGATTACCGCTTTTGGCAATCGCTGAGGATGATCTTTCAGAATATAATCATCCGCGCCGTTTTTAATCACCTGTGCAGCAAATTCTTCCGAAACCGCCCCGGTGACCAGGATAAATGGAATCTTTAACCCTGTGCGCTTTATAATTTCTAAAGCTTCCAGGGAACTGAAGTTTGGGAGGCTATGGTCGCTGATGACCAGGTCTGGATTAAAAACATTCAGCATACGGGTAAATTCCGTTTTAGTATCGACCACCATTACCTCACAATCCAACATGGCTTTATTTAATACCCGGTGGATATGTTCAGCATCGGTCACGATGTCTTCTAAATGCAGAATTTTTATTTTATCCATATCTACCTCCTTTAACTGATCTTAGCTATTCAACGGGTTGATTGATTATGCCCTTCCTGACCACCATATGGTCATCCACAATGATAATTTTGAACGGATTTTGTTGCATAAATACACCAAAGCCTTTTAAAACCCTTTCCCGTTATTTTCAATTGCTGAATTTTAATAATATAATAGCAACCTTTCTAAATAACCATTGACCTAAAAGAATGATTCTTATTTTGAATCGTTACACAACCATATCTTTTCGAATTATTAGTATAAAATTGCAGGTAATGTCAAAATTTCAGGATAAAGAATACTTGGCTCATCAAATTTACTAATTTTTAAATCTTATTTATTCGATTATTGGCATATTATAGTTTGCAGTCCGCAAATTATTCCCAAATCCATGCTTACCTTGAAATGGATAAACCCAGAATTTAGATACAAGCAACTTGTAACGGCACATAGTTTTTTAACCAGGAATTCAGATACAAGCAACTTGTAGAGTTTACCATCTAACTTTACGGGCCTCCCATTCTATCCTCCCCACAGGAGGGTCTATGCTTTAAATAAAAAATGGTCCGGAGGGGCCTATGTTTGCGATAAAAATTGTCCGGGAGCCCCAGACTTTAATGGCCTTTCGGCTTTCACGACGAAACTCTATCGCTCATTTCTGGGTTTAAAACTCCTCTATAGACGGCCCGGGGGTAGCCGCGTATAAACAGCGATCAGTCCGGCAGATTTTTCAACTCAAGTTCCTTGAGGATAACGATTTTGCTCTCTATAATTTCAATCAGTTTTTCACTTTTAAAATCACTGAGGGTCCTGATCAAGGATTCTTTGGCCACCCCAACCACCTGGGATAAATCTTCACGGGATATTTCAAGCATAGGTTTATCGTCAGGGCTTTTCTTATATTTAAAATGAACGAGCAACAAACCTTCAGCTACCCGTTTGCGCAGTGAATTATAAGCCAGACTCATCAGTTGATCTTCCTTCTCTGTGATGTCCTTCGTGAGCAGTTTGATAAATTTACGGGCAATCTCCAAATCACTGCTGATGGAGGTAATGAATTCATCTTTCGGCACAACCACCAATTCCACATCTTGTAATGCCTCGGCATTGTCGTGATATACTGATCCTTCAAACAAGGCCGTGAAGCCCATAAAATCGCCTTCCTTGTATATGGCGGTAATTAATTCTTTCCCGTTATTGTTTATTTTATAGGTTTTAACCTTGCCTTTATGGATGAGGTAGAGATACCGCGGATAATGCCCTTCCTTATAAATTAATTGTTTTTTACTAAATAGTTGAATTTCCCTGTTTTCATTCAGGGAGAATCGGATTTTACCAGAACTCTTAGCTTCGCTTAGGAAATCATTGACCCCTTCAACACTGGATGAAAATTCTTTTTTCAGGGTTTCGATTTTTTTTAATCGTATCTCTATCGCATTGAGCAACTCAATATCATCAAAAGGTTTGGTGATGTAGTCCGCTGCACCCATTTCCATTCCTTTCCGGTATGAAGTCCGTTCCGACCTGGAGGTCAGAAAAATAAAGGGAATATGCGATGTTTTGGGATTTTTACTCAATAGGAGGAGTACCCCATATCCATCCAATTCCGGCATATTGATGTCACTGATAATCAGGTCTGGTGGTTCAAGGAGAGCCACTTCCACACCGACCCGGCCATTTTCAGCGCCATTTACTTCATAACCAGACAATTGAAGAATAGCCATAGTATTGGACCGGATGGCCTCATTGTCTTCTATCAGTAAAATTTTGTTCCCCATAGCCCGGGATGTAATTTAAGCCTTTATAAATGTGGCAGGGTAAAATAAAAAGTTGCCCCTTCGTTGACCTCACCTTCTGCCCAAATCCTGCCTCCATGTTTGGTAATGATACGATGGACTATAGTCAGCCCGACTCCTGTACCTTCAAATTCAGCGGCATTGTGAAGCCGATGGAACAACCCAAACAAGGTATCGACGTACTTCATATCAAATCCTGCTCCATTGTCTTTTACATAATATACGAGTTCCTGCGCTTTATCCACACTGCCGATTTCAATTACCGGCACTTCCTTTTGTTTTGAAAATTTAACCGCATTGGAAATCAGGTTGAGCCAAACCTGCTTGATCAACCCCGAATCGCAGCTTGTAACAGGCATTGGAAGCACTGCTATTTCAGCTCTTTTTGCTTCAAATACTACTATTAATTCACTGATTACCTCTTCTACGATCTCATTCATATTGCAGGGGGCTATTTCCACGGATGCCCGCCCCAATCGGGAAAGGTTTAGGAGGCTTTCCATGATCAGGGACATTTGTTTTGTGTATCCTTTGATCCCCTGGAGCAGGCGCTGCGCCTCTTCATTCAACTGATCTCCATATTTTTTTAATAAAATAGAAGTGTAACCACTGATTACCTGCAAGGGCGAACGCAGGTCATGCGAAACGGAATAATTAAACGATTCCAGGTCACTGTTGACTTCCTGTAACTGACCGGTTCGTTCTTTTACTTTTTCTTCCAAAGATTCATTTAATTCTGCAATTTCTTTTTCTGTTTCCTTTCTTTTTGTGATATCGCGGAAAATACCAAGGACCCGGTCACCACTAATGATCCCGGCACTGATTTCGACATCCAGGAGGATATGATCTTTACGTTTAATTCTTCTTTCATTGACCGGCAATCCCTGTCCGGTGAGTTGATTGGTAAGCGGCAGATCCGTTTCAAAATCTTCCTGAATGACCAGGTCATCCAATTTCATTTTGACTAATTCTTCCTTGGTATACCCAAATAATTTTTCCGCACTGGTATTGACCTCTAAAATGCCAGCATCGGTCTGGGATACTACAATGGCGTCAGAGGCTTGTTCTATCAGCGTCCGGTATTTTAATTCGCTTGCTTTTATTTTTTCCTCTGCCTCCACCCGCTGGGTGATATCCCGGTAGTTTACCACATAGGCGTGTATATTTTCATCATAAAGGAGATTGGTGATCGTTCCCTCTATCCAAATATAACTACCCGGTTTTGTCAATATACGATATTGATTTTGCATACCCACTCCGGGACTGGCATAAACCTTCTGAAAAAAGGCCATACAATCCTGAAAGTCATCGGGGTGAACAAAATCAAAAACCGTTTTATCCAGGGAATCTTCAAAAGTAAATCCTGTAATTCGTTCTACTGCAGGGCTTTGATAAATCAGTTGTCCTCCTTCAGCGATCAGGATGATGGCATCTGACATATTTTCAATTAGTTTGCGGTGCCTCTTTTCGCTGTTGACGACCGCTTCCTCTGCTTTTTTACGTTCTTTGAGTGTTTTATACCTAACCAGGGCATTTTCAATCGCGGAAGGAAGGCGGGTAAGACTGTCTTTTAAAATATAATCATCCGCGCCGGCTTTCATGGCATGCACCGCAAAATCTTCAGAAACGGTTGCCGTGACTAAAATGAACGGGATTTGCAATCCGGCTTGTTTGAATAAATTCAGGGCTTCCGTGGAAGTAAATGAAGGGAGCGAGTGGTCAGAAATGACCAGATCGGGATAAAAATCAGAAAGCGCTTTTTGAAAATCCTGTTTATTGTCTACTACTAAAATTTCACTATCTGCGATTTCTTTACGTAAAACCCTGTGAATCAGCCCCGCATCAGTGGGTAAGTCTTCCAGGTGCAATATTTTAAGTTTCGGGTCCATGAAAATTGAAGTTCATTCGGGCGGCTGATTGTGCAGCAACCAGTATAAACCAATATCGGAGACTGAATTTATAAATTTTTCGAATTCCACAGGTTTAACAATATAGCTATTTACTCCCAAAGAATAACATTTTTCAATATCAGGGTGTTCCTGGGAGGAGGTTAAGACCACCACGGGGATCGTCCGGGTCAGGGAATTAGCTTTTATTTCTTTTAAAACTTCCAGGCCGTCCAGTTTGGGCATCTTCAGGTCCAATAAAATAACTTTAGGTTTTTTATTGATGTTTCTTCCCTGATAAAAACCGGTACCAAAAAGAAATTCGAGGGCGATGGCACCATCTTTTAAATGAATCAATTTATTGGCCAGGTGATTTTTTTTCAAAGCGCGGATGGTCATTTCCGCATCATGGATATTATCTTCAATGAGAAGAATTTCAACTTCTGAATTTTGCATACTTTTTTCAGATTCTGCTAAGATCCCGGTAAACTAAAATAAAAAACAGCCCCCTGCCCTTCTTTACCTTCTGCCCATACTTTGCCACCCTGTTTTTCAATTATTCGTTTTACAATAGCCAGGCCGACGCCGGTGCCCTCAAATTCTTCGGCTGAATGCAGTCTTTGAAAAACACCATATAATTTATGAACATATTGCATATCAAATCCAGCTCCGTTATCCTTTACACTATAAACCAGTTCCGCACCTTTTTGTTGAGACGATATTTCTATTACGGGATCTTTGGCTAATAAGGAATATTTAATAGCGTTTGATAATAGGTTCATGATGACCTGATTCATCAGCGTATAATCTGCAGTGACCGGGTGGAGGGAGTTGATTTTTATTTCAGCTTTGTTTGGGTAGGACTTAGTGATTTCATCTTTTACTGCTTCCACGAGATCGGTCATATCAATAAATGATTTGTTGACTTCTTTTCGTCCCAATCGGGAAAAAGCCAGCAGGTCATCTATTAAGGTGCCCATGTTGTTGGCGTTAAGTTGAATGGTTTCAATAAACCGTTTTCCCTCCTTATCGAGGAGGTGGGAATAATCTTCTCTGAGCATTTGCGCATACCCGTCAATCGCCCGAAGCGGGGCGCGGAGGTCATGCGAAACGGAATAGGAAAAAGCTTCCAATTCTTCAGTCCGTTTGATTACCTTTTCTTCAAGTTCGTTGTTCAGGTTTTTCATTTTTTGTTCAGCCAGTTTTCGCTCTTCTATACTATCCATCAGGATGACGAAAGACCCTTCTTCGAGGCTATACAAGGACAATGAAACCCATTTATTGATTTGTTTAAAGTAGTGTTCAAATTTTACAGATCCTTCATCGAACACAATGGCGTTAAGTTGCCGGGACAGGACAGGATCATTTTCAAAAATTCCTGGAAAAACTTCAGAGGCTTTTTTGCCGGTTACTTTTTTGTTACCGATGAGTTTTTCATATTCCCTGTTGACGACCTGGTAGGTGTAATCCACCATTTCCCCATCCTTCATTATTGATTTACAGAAGGCAAAACCATGCATCATATGTTCAAATAAACCCCGATAAAGTTTTTCGCTTTTAATCTGGGGGGTAATATCCCTTAGTAAAAAAAGGCTTCCAATGATTCTTGAGCCGACATCCTTTAAATAAGATGCCGTAATCAACATATTCTTAGGGTTACCCGATTTGGTATAATAGATGGCCTCACCCTGCCAGGAGTTTTGATTGTTAAGGCATTCAAAAATTTGCTGTATGCCGGCATCGGGATAGGCGACCTTTAAGATCAATTCGAGTTTTTTCCCGATTACTTCATCACTTTTCCATTCCAATAATCTTTCCGCAGCAGCATTCCACCGGGTGATGTTTAAATTTTCATCTAAAGAAAAAACAGGGTCTTGTATATTATCCGCAATACTGGCTAATAAAATCAAAAGGTCCAATGCTTCAGAGAGTTCAGAGGCAAGTTTTCCTTTATCCGTATTCTGAATTACTAATTCTGTGTTTGCAGCCAACAACCGGGTCGCCCGGATTTTCTTTTCCTGGATATGGTGAGCCAGTTCCTGGTTGGCGACTAAGGGCTCATTCGCCCGCTTTACTTTTTCCTCATTTTGAAACAACAACTCCTTATTGGCCAGCAACAACTCTATGGCACGCTTTTCTTTATCCTGGTTTTGTAACACTATTACCTTTTTGGCGAGTACCAAATCCGCGGCTATTTTTGCTTTTTCATTTTTCAGAAAAAATAAATTCTTATTAGCAAGTTTCAGATTATCGGAATAGTGGTCTTCCGAATTATGCTGAAAGAGTTGGTCTTTTATAAGGTGGATCAACCGGACTTTATCCCGATCCTTATGGTTTGCAGCCGATGAATTATTTTCTGCAATTAAAAGCTCTTGCATATACTTCCGGCTGGTAATATCAGCTCCTATAGCCAGATACTGGAAAACCACTCCCTGCTCATTGAGGTCTGGAACCAACGTAGTATCCAGCCAATAGATGGTCCCATCTTTTGCTAAATTTTTTAATGGCCCGGTCCAGATCCTGCTTTGGCTGATCGCCTTCTTCAATTCGTCAATAAAGTCCTCAGCGTGAAATGCAGGGTTGATTATACAATATTCCTGTCCAATAAGCTCTTCCAGATTATGCCTGGAAATCCTGCAATAATGATCATTAGCATACATTATCATTCCGTGCAGGTCGATAATAGCTATGGCCAACGATGTGTCTAACACATCGTCGTATCCGGAAATTTTTTCTATATTTTTTCTTAGAATCTCATCTTCATATTTATTCTCTGCATCGTTCCTCGGGACAACTTTTGACTTGTGAATTTTCATAGAGCGGTGTGATAAAACAATTTTCCGGAGGCCTGAGTAAAACACCTGTGGACGTCCGGCAGGGTGTCGGAGTTTGATTAAAATACGAAGCGGCTTCCATAAAATTGGAATTAGTATAAAATAATTGGGTAATGTCGTGGTCTATATTTCCAATCAAACCGACCAGTTCATTTTTACTATTTGGCTCAGAGATAGTAGTTTTGGGTAATTCGTAAAGGCCAGTAATAGAATAAACTATGGTCCCTTCAATTAGACCGATCTAAGTTATTATTTAATTTAAAAAAAACCAAATAATTCTCCGGTTTTTATCCGCAGGCCTTACGATCGTACCTCCTAAAAACGACAATCTAAATTAACAGTTATATATAAACTTGATTTTCTGTGACTTATAAATTTTCAGCATATTCTTATTCACAGCCTTCCGCATTTCGGTTTGGAACTCGCCTCAACTGGACCAAAAATGGAAAGGCCTTCCAAATTAAAAACTTATTCAGCCGGCACTCCATCAGCCCCTGCCGGGCTCAGGAAAACTCCAGGATCGAAATTCCATCTCCCCCGGCATTTTGAGGTGGATGGACGATTTTTTTAATGGCTTTATATTGTTTCGCTTGGGTTTTTACCAATTCCCGGAGTATCCCGTTTCCTTTGCCATGGAGGATGCGGACTTCGTGGACATTGTTGAGAATAGCCCGGTCCAGATAATTTTGTAATAACTCAATAGCCTGTGATTTACTCATACCCCGCAGGTCCAGGGAGCTCTCCACTTTTTTTTCTTCGACCTGAATGGCTTGTATATTCCTGGCGTTAGGATGGACCACAGGTTCCCTGGCAGAGACGAGGTCCCTCAAGGGCAGGTTAAGGATCATTGAACCCATTGCTACCTCAGCCTGATCTTTTCGAATCGAAAGTATACTGCCTACCTCAGAACCGTTTTTCATTTTCACAAAAGCACCTACTTGTATAGGTTTATGATGAATTTGTTCCAATTGTTTGATTTCGGTATGGATCGTTTGAAGGTCTTTATTAAGTATTTCGATGTTTTGTTTGGTCTCTTCCAGTTTTTTTCGGACCGGTTCGTGTTGTTTTACTTTTTTAATTTCATGAAGTGTTTTTTCCACTTTCTGGGCTAAAGACTTTTCAGCATTGACTTCCCAGGATTTCTGATCCAGCTTTAATTTTTTCTTTTTGAGTTCAAACTCGGAATTAATTTGTTCATAGTTTTTAATTAATTTATCCAGCCTGGATTCTTTTTCTTTGGCACGGGTCAATTGTTCCTGGAGGTTAATTTTATCCCGTTGCAATTCAATCAGCAATTCTTCCAGTTCTTTCTGATCTTCGTGGATGCGGCTTTTAGCTTGTTCGATTATCGCCGGATCAAGCCCGCTCCGGTAAGCGACCTCAAAAGCATACGAACTGCCCGGCCTGCCCACTTTGAGCTGAAAGGTGGGTATCAGGTGCTCTGTATCAAATATCATAGCCCCATTCAACAAGCCCTTGGTTTTAAATGCCAATACTTTGAGGTTTGAGTAATGGGTGGTGATGACCCCGTATACATTTTTTTGGTTGAGGGCGAGCAAGATGGATTCTGCTATGGCACCTCCTAATTTAGGGTCGGTGCCGGAACCAAACTCATCGATAAATACCAGGCTCCTGCCATCCGCTACCTCAAGGAATTGTTTCATTTTTAACAGTCGGGAGCTGTAGGTGCTCAGATCATCTTCCAGGGACTGTTGGTCGCCGATATCACCCAGAAAAGAATGGAATATGCCCATTTCACTGGATTCGTGGACAGGTACCAGCATGCCGGATTGAAGCATCAATTGAATCAAACCTGCCGCCTTCATGGCTACACTTTTACCCCCGGCATTGGGCCCGCTGAGGATTAAAATCCTGTTGTCGCCCAATAATACCAGGTCAAAGGGTACAGTCTCTTTTCTCAGGGGTTTATTTTTGAGGTAGAGCAGCGGATGTTTGCCTGCCTTTACCTTAAGTTGCGGACGGTCAAAAACATCAGGCCGAAAGCCTTCATACGATGATGCAAACAAACTTTTAGCCCGAATAAAATCCAGCTTGATCATCCAGCTCCATCCTTCCCGCAAAAGAAAATTTTCCGTTCTGCATGCTTCGCTCAACATTTTAAGGATGCGGTAGATTTCTTTTTGATAATCCATCTCGAGATCAAACAACTCATAGTTTTTCTCGATAATCTGTTCCGGTTCGATGTAGGTCGTTCTTCCGGTAGTCGATTCGTCGTGAATGATCCCTTTAATTTTACGTTTATATTCGGCTTGCACCGCCACTACCCTTCTGTTGTTCCGTATACTTTCACCGGAATCGCTTAACCACCCTTGTCTCCGGTACTCATTGAGCAGGGTTCTGAAAATTTGATCGACCTCCTGTTCCTTGGAACGAATGGCCTTGTGAATTGCCTTCAATTCGGGTGTTGCATCCGGTCGCACAGCATCCGAATCATCAAAGACCAGCGAAAACTGTTTAAACAGATCAGAACTGTAGCCAATGGTTTGGAATGAGCCAAACGTCAATTTAAGATTTACCTGCCTTTCTTCCTGTTGATAAAACCGATGTATGTCCTCCAGATTTCGCAGCACATGGAAAATATCAACCAGGACTTCCAGTTCATATACAAAATCCTGGATATTTATTTTATCCAGGCTGTCCCGAATGGATTCACATGTTTTTAGAGGCGGGAGTTCATTTCGTTCATAAGCAGATTTTAACTCCAGGGTTTCGCCCAGGGCAAGGTCGATATGCGATTTGTCGGTATATACTTGCAGAGGGAAATAATCCAGCCGGGTATCCTGGATCAGGCAATGAGCCATCAATAAATTGCTCAGTTTATCAAATTCCAGGTGTTGAAACAGGGCCTCCGGTCTTATGGTGATCATGGGGCACAAAATTAGGGAAAGCGCTTAAAGAAGCTTGAAAAAGTTCAGTCGACTGACAGGCCACATCAGGAAAATCGACACGCTGATCAACTATCTTTTGTCCTGGAAGATTATTAGATGCCTCGATGAAAGAGGGGAAGCGGGACACAGAAGATAATCGAATTAAATAATGGTCGCAATAAAAGGTAATTCGATCAGGTCAACCGCTCACCCCCACTTTCATGGAAGCTAGGGCAGGCATTTGTTTGTGTTCAATTCAGGCCAATAAATTATGAGTTCGTTATAATATAATTAATCCAATTTAAATACTGTCATCGAAATTCTGCCTGATTTGCCGGATACGTTGATGCTATAAGGCCCTGAAGTAAATTGGCCCAAGTCGAAAACTTTTATCTGGGAACCTCCATCTAAGGCCATAATTTCCCTGGAGATGGTCCTGCCCAGAATGTCGATAATCTCAATAGATACAATGCCTTCATTTTTACTTTGTATCCTTAAATTAACCTGATTTTTGGTCGGGTTAGGATAGGTCTCCGCAAAAAAAGCGCTGATCTTTTGCTGTACACTTTTTATTTCAGTAAATCGTGCATCACCCTCCGAATCAATAAGTTTAAGACGGTAATACAACATGTCAGAAGCCGGCAAATCCGCATCTTCAAAATGGTATTGAATTTCCCTGCTAGAATGCCCCGCTGCCGGGACTTTTCCAATGACCTTCCAGTGATTTTGTACAGTATTTATACTCCTATGAATTTCAAATTCAATGCTATTCCTTTCTGAAAGTGTAGTCCAGTCCAGATAGACCAGTTTATCAGTATTTTTTTTTACTGAAAACTTTGACATATTTATCGGTAAATAATTGAAAGCCCTAACCATGTCGTTATTGGTATTGCCACCAGTTTGAGTGATGGAACAGTCAGGTACTGCTGGATTCGATGCCCCTAAGGCATAGGCCGGTACACTCAGGGAAACGAACACGCCATTCCCACCCTGACCAAAGTTCATTGAGGAAGGAGTGCCGATGGCATAAATCACCGATACATTGAAGAGCCCTGCGCCATTAGTAATACTGTCGGAAGTAAAGTTGACATCCGGAATGGTACTGGTCTGCTCACCGGTAAAGGCATTGTTAGATGCGCTATACGTCCAACTAAAATAAGGTACATATGGACCAGACAGATCGTTCAACGGGTTACCGGTGGCCGGTAATACGGTATCCTGTGACATACGAATTGTCATCGTTACAATTCCCCTGCTAACGGGCATCTGACAGACTCCGAGGTTACCAAAAATAAAGGTGTATGTCCCCTGCTGACCTATGGATGTATAAGGTTTGACATCATACCCCAGACTGCTCAGGTAGGGATCAAAAGCCCGCTGAGCTATTAATTTGAAACCGGTCAGCATTACAAGAAATAAAATTGACGACTTCGGGTATTTATCTATCACGCGAAAAAAAATTAAATATTTTATTTAGAATTTGATATGACAACTAACCTGAATGGTCAGAAATGTCTTTAATATTAATTAATTTTTAATGTTTTTAATACCTGTTGGATGCCATCGTAAGAAACATGGACTGAGTAGGTGCCTTGAGGTACCTTGTCCAATTGGATCAATTTACTGCTATATCCTTTTTGTATAATATTGCTCTCCTTAAAGACCTGCCTTCCAAGTACATCAAAAATCTGGATGTCCACCGGCCCTTCTTCCTTTATATTAAGGTTAAGATAAAAAGCTTGTGTAAACGGATTGGGAAAGGTATTCATTGTAATTCCATGAGGGCCATTGAATGAAACCATCCTTACATCTGTGTATTGGAATGCACCGTTGAATTCGATTGATTTGAGCCGATAATAAACTTTTGATACCTTGAGTTCAGAAATCTGGTCGATGTAGACGTATTCTGATTTTTTGGTTGAAAAACCTGCCGCTTCCTTCTTACCGATCATACTCCATGTTTTAGTTGCGGCGTCAAAACGTTCAACTTCAAATTCGCGGTTGTTTTGTTCAGTCAGCGTGGTCCAGTTAAGTTCCACTTTGCGATCACTCAGTGGTTTGGCCTGAAAAGTCAGGTTTTGTAAGGGTAAACGGGTAAAGGTGTATTCGTAACCTCCTAGATTATTATTGGTAGTGGGTTCATTGTTGTTAGTTGGTTGACTTGGGGGCAACAAGTTGACAACCAATCCATTTAATCCTCTGAAAGAACCAGTTACCTGGGTTCCATAACAATTCTGTTGACCATCGCAAGGTGATTGAGAAGCCTCAGTTGAAATAGCGACGTGCTTAATAGGGAAAGTAATCGTTCCGCTTTCTCCTGAAGCTATAGTAGCAATCTGGGTCCCTCTGAGGGTTCCGTCAAATGAGTCGTAAAACCAGGAAAATTTAGTTGCGATTGTCCCTGTAGGAATGGCTCCACTATTGATATCACTTCCTATAATGGTATAAGCGGTATTCGGACTTATTTGAATTATTAGCTTACATCCTTCACCACCACCGCAGGAGTCCCACTTGTTCATAGCTTCAGGTCCATTGTTACCTATAGTAAATGTAACCGTACCCATGGTACCTACCGGACCCCATGGACTTTTAGGCAACACGAAGTTGGCACTTGAAGCACTTAAAAACGGGTCATAGATTGGCATTTGTCCGGACATCTTAATGGTTACTATTAATAAAAGAAATAGTATAACAGGGTTTTTCATGATCTAAATTTTAGAAATGAAATTTTAAATTAATTGGTTATATAATCAATCCGTTCGTCGTCGACATTGTTCAGAAAATTGGTTTCTCCACCACTGCCCTGTACAATAATCGAATTGAAGAACATTTGACCGGTTTCTCCTTCAGAGAAAAAGGTTGCAGTAAATCCGAATTTGGATTCTCCATAAGCAGGAAATACACTACCAGTGAATGTAAATACCCAATAAATTGGATCAGCATTGGAAAACGACCAACTGGAATTTTGTAGAATGTTTGCTCCCAGTGAAGTCAATGAAGGACTATAGGTAAAACTAAGTTTGCTTGTTTTAGGGATTCTGACAATAATAGGGTCGCCGGTAGTCGGAACATCTTCAACTTCATTTATTCTGACAATGACTCGTAATAACCGGCTGTATCCCGATGTAGCATTCACTGTAAATGAAGAAGGCAATATGGAGATAGTAGGTTGCAAATCAGGCATGATTGGGGCCGCAGGGATCCTAAATCCTGCATCGACGGTCAGATCAACCTGGCCTGAAGTAAGTGTATAATTGCCGGTCATCCCGGTAGTGAAATCCGCGTCACTGTCCAACGTATCAATGCCGTTATTAGCCGTAGTTGGAATGTAACCCGTAGGAGTACTGAACGTGACTTTATAAGTGCCCGGTGTCAGGCCGGAAAATAAATACTTGCCATCGATATCGGTTTGCAAAGGACTCGACGAAACTCCTGTAGTTATATTCGTTAAAATCACTGTCGCAGCGAATATTGATCCGGGTATTCCGGGTTCTCCGGGATCCTGGATACCATCTAAATCAATATCATCCCATACAAAATTACCTAAACTAGCCGTCTTATAAAACCCAGCATCCACGGTCGTATCCGACTGACCACTGGTCAATACATAATTGCCGGTCATCCCTGCGCCATTGGCATCGCTGTCTTTGTCATCAGCACCTGCATTGGCTGGTGAGGGAACAAATCCGGAAGGAGTCGCAAATGTAACCTTATAGGTACCGGGAGTAAGTCCGTTGAAGAAATATCGTCCATTGGCATTGGTAGCACCCGGGGTGGTTACCGAGGTGGTTACATTAGTTAAGGTAACCGATGCTCCGCTAATGCCAGGTTCGCTGGCATCCTGATCCCCATCTGCATTTAAATCATGCCATACAAAATTGCCCAGAGAGGCTGTTTTGTAAAACCCTGCATCCACGGTGCTATCTACTTGCCCGCTGATTAATATATAGTTTCCTGACATTCCACCACTGGCATCGCTGTCTTTATCGTCCGCACCTACATTGGATGTAGTAGCTAAAAATCCGGAAGGTGTGCCGAAGGTCACTTTATACGTGCCCGGAGTCAATCCGGTAAATAAATACCTACCTGAAGAATTTGTGGTGGACGGTGTAATGGCTGAAGTGGTCACATTGGTCAAAGTAACGGAAACCCCACTGATACCGGGTTCGCCGGCATCCTGGTCACCATCGCCATTTAAATCATTCCATACAAAGTTGCCAAGCGAAGCTGTTGCATAAAATCCGGCATCCACGGTAGAGTCCACCTGTCCACTGATCAGGACATAGTTGGCTGTCACACCTGCAACCGGATCACTGTCTTTATCATCCGCTCCGGAATTAGCTGTTGAAGGGGTAAAACCTGATGGTGTACCAAACCTTACATTATACAAACCCGGAGTCAGTCCGGTAAATAAATATTTTCCATTGCCATCCGTAGTGGCCGACGTCGTACCTGCAGTATTTACGTTGGTCAAGGTCACCGAAACCCCGCTGATACCTGGTTCGCCGGCATCCTGATCGCCATCTGCATTTAAGTCGTTCCATACAAAATTACCAAGGGAGGCGGTTTTATAAAATCCGGCATCGACGGTAGTATCCACCTGGCCAGCAGCCAGGATATAGTTTGAAGTGACTCCACCAACAGGGTCGCTGTCTTTGTCATCTGTTCCGGAGTTGGATGTAGAAGCCGTGAATCCTGAAGGAGTACCAAACGTGACTTTGTATGTACCTGGAGTCAACCCGGTAAATAAATATTTTCCATTGATATCGGTGGTTGCTGGGGTAGTAAATGAAGTAGTTACGTTAGTCAGGGTAACGGAAACACCACTCAATCCCGGTTCGCCGGCGTCCTGGTCTCCATCACCATTTAAGTCATTCCATACAAAATTGCCCAGACTGCTGGTGGGGCTGGCTGTCAGACAGAATCCATCCAATTTTACATAATCACAGGTTATCGTTATTTCAACACGGATTTTGGTGGTACCCGAAGGTGCTACACCGGAGAGTGAAAAATATTTTAATAAATAATCCGGTACATCGACATCTTTATCCAGATCGACGGAATCCCGTTTTAAGGATACACCGCTGGCGTTTAAATAGATCAATTTGAGCCAGGGGCTGCAAGATTGACCTGGCGTATGTGTACCTGCGTAAATATTCAGGTTAACAACTGACCCTGCGTTTACATTAGAAAATTCTCTAAACATTCTGGCGGTACCGGAAGAATGATCCAGGAAAGCATTTTTGCTTCCGCACATCTGATATCCGTCGCCAGTGGTCAAACTGCCACCACTTACGGTCCAATAACCGGAAACGAGGGCATCTTCAAAACCAGGATTGGAAATAAGATTAGTAGAATTTTCAGGACAATCACAATTGGTTACTTTTAATCCTGCGTCGATAGTCAGGTTACTTTGGCCGGATGTCAGCACAATTCCACTGACGATTCCGCTTGCATTAATATCACTGTCTGTATTGTCATTTCCTGAATTTGAAGCGGTTGTTGTATAACCTCCGGGGACACCGAAGCTTAGACTGTAGGTGCCGGCGACCAGGCCGGTAAATAAATATTTTCCATCATTATCTGTAGTGTCTTTAACCGTTGAATTATCGGGTTTGGTCAGGGTAACAATGATGCCTTTTAGCTGATGTTCAGACGATTCCTGTTGACCATTACCATTTGCATCCAACCATACATAGTCGCCTATACTTCCGAGGGTTGCTACAATAAATACAAAATTATATTCATCACATATGGTCCCTGTCAAATTGGAACCGGAAAATACCTGGACATTGACCGTATATGATCCTGCCGTCTGTGGATCCCAATTAGCATTATAAGGACTCGAATTTTCAGTATTGGATGTACCGTTTTGACCGGTAAGGCCAACGGTAAACTTTACACTGCCTACGGTTCCTGAGGTACTGGCTTCCAGGTCATAGAGGTCATTAAAACTCGATAAGTTATAAGTACCTCCTTCCACTATTGGTATATTGGCTCCGCCACTTAAATGTTTAAATAATAAACCAGTGATTTGGGCAGTACAACAAGGGCCTTCATCCACAGGTTCAGATTCCACACCTGTCTTACTCGGACTGGCATGCATACCCGTGAGGGCTGCATTTTTAAATCCGGAAGCACCAAAAACGGCTGCATCCACTACCACTTCATACCATACATCGAAAATCCAGTTGGGATAAGTGGGGTTGGGTGTATAGTTTTCATCTGTGGCAGGAGAATTTTCAGTCAGTACATAACCAAGCTCATTAAAATTTTTATCCATAGAGGTATACACGCTGATGACAGATGAAGCATTCCCAGTCATCATCCCTCCATCACCTCCTGTAACTCCCAAACTTTTATATCCCGAAGACACACTGGCGTCAGCACTGAGGTAATCCATTTTAAATTCCAGTTTTTTGGAATTGTTATTATCGTACAAGGTTAATTGTATTTGATCCGACTGATAAAGCATTTTGAAATTATGATTATTCCATCCGATCGCAGTAGTCCCATAGGTATTGTCTACAAAGGTTTTGCTCAATTGGGTCCATATTTTAACTTTGTCACCCATTATTGTGGTAATCATTTTTGCGGTCACCGTGTTATTGTTGGTGCCAACAAAACAAACTGTAGTTGTACCACAGTTGGTAATGATGTTGACGGTAGCCAGACTCGTGTCATTGGGACAGGGCGAAATACCTGTTTTTACATACCGGAATACATAATTTGATGTTGCTCCATTCGGGTTAAAGGTAGAAGATCCGTTGGTATAGCTTGCACCAGATCCGCTCACACGGCTCCATGCTCCACCGGCAACTTCTGCACTTATGATTGAAAACAAGTCAATGGAAGTATTTATTGGACAGCTGTTCATACTACCATCCATTCCGGCTTCCGGAGTACAGGTTATATTAGTAATCGTAAACGTAATGGTGGTATCATGACACTTAGTACCACCCGCATTGTCATTAGAATATGCTTCAATTTTTACGCTGTAATTGCCTGCAGTAGGTACCCATGCCGTCCCGGTAGCAGGAGCGTTATACACTGATGAGTTGTCTGTGGGAGTACTGGCTGAGGGACCGGTGATGATAAATTTTACACTTTCAAGGGTACCCGATACAGAGGCTTCGAGATTGTATAAGTTGGATAGGGTAGTCAAAGGATAATTGCCACCGTTGGTAATAGCGATGTCTGGGCTACCACTTAATTTGTTGAAAAAAAGACTGGTAATCCTTCCGTTGCAACAAGCTGTGATGGTAACCGTGGCAATACTGGTATCAGTAGGACAGCCGCCCGTACCAGATAATACATATCTGAAGGTGGAGGTGGTCGCATTGGAAGCAGGTGTAAATGTACCAGCCGCTGCATTAAAATTGCCATTTGAACCCGATACCTTAGACCAGGTACCACCGCTGGTTTCGCCATCGATCAGACTGGCCAGGATAATGGCATTTGTAGAAGTATTACATACTATAGTGTCTCCATTATTTCCGGCATTCGGTGGCGTGGTAAGTGTCACGTTGGCAAAGCTGGTATCATTCGGACAGCCTCCTGTCCCGGTGATGACATATCTAAAACTTGAAGTGGTTGCGTTGGATGCGGGTACAAAAGTGCCAGCGCCCGCATTAAAATTACCATTCGAACCCGAAACCCTCGACCATACGCCACCTGTGGACTCACCATCGATGAGATTGGCCAGATAGATGATCGAGGTGGATGATTTGCACACCAGGGTATCCCCGTCTGTTCCGGCAGTACCTGAACATCCACCGGATACATTGAGACAGACCAGATCCACTTTGAGCCAATCTGATCCTACCTTGCCGATGACACGGACTTTATTGGCTGCAGAGGGAGCTGTACGATTGATCGAGTAGCCCAACATGGTACCCTCATTTAATGTGTGATCAACTTCCAGAAAAAATGAATCCAACCTGGTATTATTATTATAGAAAACGAGTCCAAACATGGCAGTTTGCGCTGGCGTATGAGTACCTGCTTTAAATTTAAGGGAGAGTTGGGCACCACCTGTAATAGTTACATCCTGGTAGAATACGGCCAGGCTCGAATTGCTGTTGCCATCCATTTGAGCTGAATTGCCTGACCCGCACTGAGCAGCGAAGCTATTTTTTTGCCAGGTTGTAAATGAGCCTCCGGTAATCCATGAGGAAGGGGTGCTGGATCCGGATTCAAAACTTGGGTTTATTATTTTGTTATCGGCACAATCACAACCACCTACGGTTACGAATGCAGTATCAGAACAACCATTGGCGGTCCAGATATATTTATAGGTTCCCGTTTTATTGAAAGCCACTATAGAAGTGGTGGCGGAATTGTCATTAGAAATCACGGAAAGCCCAGGGTTGGACCCCGCTTCAGTCCATATTCCACCAGTGACTGCTGTCGCGGACATGGTGACGCTGGAATAAAGATCTGTTGCTGTCTTGTCCGCTCCTGCATTGGGTTTTGCAGTCGTAGTGATCAAAACGGTGTCTTTACATCCACCGACGGTCCATATAAATCCATAGGTGCCGACGGCAGTGAGGCCGTTAACCGTTGAATTTGCATTATTGGCAGCACCAAAGCTGGTATTGCTGGGATTCGCCGGGGAAGTGCGTACCGACCAGGATCCCGTAGAAGCTGCTGCAGATAAGTTTACTACTGAGTTTACACATACCGTCTGGTGATTACCTGCATTCGGTTTTGGAATGGTTGCAATGACCGCATCGACGCTCATATCGCTGTTATCTTCATGGGTCAATTTTATATACTTTGCTGTAGTCGTAAGGGTTACACATTTATCCTCCAGGGTGGAGTTGCTCTGATCTGAAAACGTCGATCCTACTTGGGTAAAATTTAAGGAGTCCGCACCAGCCCATATTTTAAAATCATAATTGCCTCCACTAGACGGTTTCTTAACCCGGACACAAATTGAAGTCCCTACAGGCAATATCGTACCCATATTCCAGACGATGTAATCGTTATCATCGGGAAGGTCGGCAACCGTAGTATTGGGGCTACCCAGAGAATTGTTTGGATTGACAACAGTAGCATCCTTAAGGGCCACCGAGGTAGCATAACTTATACAATTCTGTGCTACACTTAAATTAGTGAATAGAGCTATAAATAGCCCCATTAATAGTATAAAGGGTCGCATTTATTTAGTTTAAAAGGGTAATAAAAATTGGAATTGGAGATTGCGAGCTCCGTTTCGGCCTGCAAATTACTGATTATTGCATTTAACCTATTATTTAACTTTCAAAATGTTTTGAAAACTCAAGAAAAATAACCATAATTTAATTATATATTGTTGTAATTCAATTATATACGAAATTTGTTAATGTTTTAAAATTAATACGAATTAGTTGTTGATCTCGGTGATTTTAACGGCTTTTGTCGTTTTTGCCACATTTTATTTTACCCTTACTGACAATTTATGGATTTAAAGTAAGAATTATAAGAATTTAGAAGTTTAACAGAATAAACAGATTCTGTTAAAAGCAATTGAAATAATGAACTTTCATATTTTATTGAAATTTCAATTGTTAATTTGGACAATCGCCAAACTTTTATTTTTAAACTTACC
>JAWXBI010000293.1:0-15428 GCA_034439915.1 Saprospiraceae bacterium
AACCATTTGGGTTCCAATTAAAATAAATGAATTTGTTGTCCGGACTCCATCGGATGTTGGAAGGTGAGGTACCTATCCACCTGGGATCCCGCATGATTTTTTCGATGGTCAGCGGGCTCAGGAGGGTCTGCGCAGTAATTAGTGAGGTGAGGAATACTATAATAGTGAGGAAGCCATATTTCATATCAGCATAATATTTCCGATAATGATACTGAATTTCTGAGAATCCTATCCGTTGATCAGGGATGAAAATGATTTCATCGAAATTGCCCCAGAGGGATGGAATTTTATAGGAGGGATTCGAGTTTTGACTAAAAATACATATCCATGAAAACCATTTTTTTTATCTTAGGGCTTGCCATATTATTCTTTGCGGGTTGCAAATCAAATACTGAAAAACAGGACGAGGCAAAGGATACCGAAACGATCGAAAACGCGGTCGACAACATAGAGGAAAGCGCCGGGGAAGCGGCTGATCGGGTGAAAGATATGTTTGACGGGATCACTCCCGATAAAGACCTCAAATTGGTTGAAATAGCTGATTTAAAAAAACTGTTACCCGAAAAATTAAATGGCCTCACCAGGGAAAGGATCAAAGGGGAGGGTGTTGGAGCCCTGGGATTCAAAATGAACCAGGCAGAAGCGGAGTATGAAAAAGGAGATAAAAGAATAGAACTTCATATCATAGACTTTGGTGGATTCGGACCGGCTATGCTGGCGCTGGCTTCCTGGACAGTCACTGATATTTATCGTGAAGATGAAGATGGGTACGAAAAGGTAACAGAATGGAAAGGTTATAAAACCTTTGAAAAATCCAATCAAAAAGACAAGACAAGTTCTGTTTCCATCATCTATAAAAACAGGCTGATAGTCAATGCAGAAGCTGACGGGATGGACATCGATGACCTTAAGGAATTATTAGAGGATGAAATACTGGATGAACTCGATGACCTCGAAATCAAAACCCCGGTAAAACGCTAAAGCCCTTTTATAAAACCGATTCTATTTCTTTTAAATGCCGTACAACAAAAGTGCTGGGTACGCTGCTGGGCTGATCCTGGTGGTCGACATATATACTGTGGATCCCGGCGTTGAGGGCGCCTTGTAAATCAACTTCGGGGTTGTCACCGACCATGATACTTTTTTCCCTGCTTGCCCCGGATTTACGGAACGCAAAGTCGAAAATTTCTTTTTTGGGCTTCACACACTGACTGGCCTCCGAGGTAATGATCTGATCAAAAAAAGAATAAATTCCAGAACAGGTTAATTTTTTATGTTGGACTTCATCAAATCCATTGGACAGGATATGTAAGCGGTAAGCCCGGTTTTTAAGGTAGGTCAACAATTCCACGGTATGGGGAAATAATTGTGCACTTTCAGGTAATAAGTCGAGATAATCTTTACCGAGTTGTTTAGCCAGAAACTCATCATTTATTCCATACTCAACAAGTGTATGGTTCATGCGGGCCCATCTTAAATCTTCCTGCTTGATTAAACCCAGGGTATATTGATTCCAATAATACTGATTGTGTACCTTATATTTTTTATGAAAAGGTTCAAACGCTTCCCCTGTTTTTACTAACAGGTTATGCGCCTCAAATACCCGATGAAGTGTAATTTTTGAATTGGTATCAAAATCCCAGAGCGTATGGTCCAGATCAAAGAATACATGCTGATATCGGAGGTTTGCCATCCTGTTTATATCTCCACCCGGGCAATACAACTGAGATTGCCCTGAACGATATCGTTGATTTTGACTTCTATTTTGGCGTCCAGGGGTAAATAAAGATCTACGCGCGATCCAAATCGGATAAATCCCAGCTCTTCTCCTTGTTTGACTGTTTCGCCAGTCTTGAGGTAATTGATGATCCGTCGGGCCATAGCGCCTGCAATTTGCACAATGCCAACCTGGTAGGCCCCCTGATCGATCACACTGTAGTTGCGTTCATTTTCTGTAGAGGATTTGGGGTGCCAGGCAACCAGGTATTTTCCGGAGAAGTACTGGTTGTATTTCACAATGCCACCTACCGGGACGCGGTTGACATGGACATTGAGCGGAGACATAAAAATCGAAACGAGTAATCTTTCTTCTTTAAAATAAATCGGTTCAATGACCTTTTCTATGACGACCACTTTGCCATCACAAGGTGCATAGATCATGTCATCACCCGGCAAGGGGACGATCCGCACAGGATCCCTGAAAAACCAAAAAACCCAGGCCAGTACAAGGGTCAAAATGATCAAAACGGGTATGGTGAGGATGTGAATAAAATTGATCACCAGCGTGGCAATAATACCAATGGCAACCGCGCTGATCAAAATAATTAAATGGCCTTCTTTATGAATATTCATGGTTAGATTAGGATAAATGAAGTAAGGAGGATTATGATTGCCAGCACAAATATAAATAGAGGCAAGCTACCGGCAGGACAAATATAAAAGCATCAAACCGATCCAGGAACCCCCCGTGTCCCGGTAAAAGGTTGCCGGAATCCTTTACTCCGTATCTCCTTTTAATCATGGATTCAAACAAATCGCCTATGGTCGCCACAAAGGAAATGATAAATCCAAACAGGATCCACTGGATGGGAGTAAGGTGGCGGATGTAAAGTGATAATATCAAGGAAAAAAGTACCGTCAGGATTAACCCTCCGATAAAACCTTCAAGCGTTTTGTTGGGCGAAATCACTTTATACAAGGGCCTGGAACCAAGCCATCGCCCGGTAAAATAAGCCATCATATCATTACACCAGATGAGCATTAATATGGACATGGGTTTGAGCCATTCGTAATGGCCATTAGAACCCGAATACCAATTTAATATAAACAAGGGTAGTCCGATATACAAAAGGGCCGTCGCAATGGCCTGATACATTCTCCAGTCACCCATCTCATTTTTAAACAAAAAATAAGTAAACAAAACGGTTATAGCGGTCAGACAGAAAGTGAGCAGCAGGTAGGTATCCAGCTGGACTTCTATCAACCTGAGTACGAAAGCGATGATCAGTGGAATGCTCGCAATGAATGCCCCTATCCGGCTTAATCCAATGGGCGAACTAATCTCTGCTCCAAACACCGCTAATTTGATGTATTCAAAGCTCGCTATGGCGGCGATCGTAATAAGCAGTAAGTTCAGCGTATAGGCGGAATAATAAACCGCGCCAATGGTGACGGTGCCCAGGACCAGGGCAGTGGCTGTGCGTATGGGGAGGTCTTTCATTATAATGGTTTTTCTTCTCCACTTTCATTTTCGGGCGCCGATTGGACGGATTCTTCCGCAATGGGAAAATTAACTGGTTCGGTATGGATTACCGGATCCCTTACTTTTTTCTGTTCGAACCACCAGCCTAACGCTAAACTCAGGATAACAGAAACCACCAAAGCATACCAGGAAACCGGTACCGATTTTTCAAAATTCTCTTCCAGCAATTCTGGCTTAAAATAAGATAGTATCACCTGAAAGGCATTGTTAAACGCATGCACGAGGATACTTATCCACAGGTTGTTCGTCCAGTAAAATAGCAGGCCAAGGATCATACCTAAAAAGAAGCGGGGCATAAATCCGGCAAATTGAAAATGCATGGCGCTGAATATGATGGAAGCCACCAGAATAGCCACCCAGGGCGATTGAAAGTATTTGTACAATTCTTTTTGAATAATACCGCGGAATATCAATTCTTCACCCAACCCCGGTATGAGGGCAATGACAAAAATATTAGCCAACAAAGCACCTGGGGTTTCCATGACCAGCAGGGTTTTTAATAATTCTTCAGTCTGTCCTTCCATTTGGGACATCCATTCCGGAAGGTTAAACCCCTGATTGATTTCATACGACTTGGCTACGATAGGGTAGGAAAACATCAGAAAAGCAATTCCGGCAACCAGATGCAGCCAATGAACAGAGGGTCTTAACCCCAAACCGGAATACCATTTCTTTTTAAAATAAATCACTGACCAAACCAGGGCTGGTAATAAAAACATGCTCATATGGTTGATCAACAGCAGCAGGCGGGTACGACCGACACTACCTTCCATGATTCTGTTTTGATCCATTATTGCCAAAAGGCTTTCACCGGATAATATCATAACCACTTCTATCGCGGCAATACCTGCAATAATCCCGCAAAGGATGAGCGCCACCATCACTAAAATTCGCATTAGACGAAGATAGTATATTTGTCCTGGCAAATTAACTGGGCAGAGGGCAGAGGGCAGAGGGGCAGAGGGCAGAGGGCAAAGGGCAAAGGGCAAAGGGCAGAGGGCAGAGGGCAGAGGACAGAGGGCAGAGGGCAGAGGACTTTGACCTTTTCCTCTTTACCCTTTGACCTTTCCCCTTTACCCTTTGACCTTTGCTCTTTAACCCTTAACCTTTCCTCTTTAACCCTTAACCTTTCCTCTTTAACCCTTAACCTTTCCTCTTTAACCTTTTAACCTATGACCCGATTAAGTGTCAACCTCAATAAAATAGCGCTGATCCGAAATTCAAGAGGCGGTAATCTGCCAGACCTGATCAAAGCAGCCAGGGATTGTGAATCTTTTGGAGCTCAGGGAATCACCGTCCATCCCAGACCCGACCAGCGACATATACGGTATTCCGATATTCCTTTATTAAAATCCGCGGTGACCACAGAATTTAATATTGAAGGTTACCCATCGAAAGAATTTGTAGAGATGGTCGTCAACCACCCGCCGCATCAGGTTACCCTGGTACCTGACCCTCCGGGAGCGCTGACTTCAGATCATGGTTGGGATACGGTCCGACAGTATAGTTTTCTTAAACAGGTTCTGGCTCACTTTAAATCCGTTGGTATCCGGACTTCATTGTTCGTCGATGCGGATATTAATGCTGTCCGCGGTGCAGCTGATGCCGGGGCTGATCGGGTGGAGTTATACACCGGCCCATATGCATATAATTTCAGTCAAGACAGACAAGCAGCCGTAAACCCTCACATGCTGGCAGCTATTGAAGCGAAAAAACTAGGACTGGGACTCAACGCAGGTCACGACCTGAACCTCAAAAACCTGGAATATTATTGTTTGAATGTCCCTGATCTTAAAGAAGTATCTATAGGCCATGCCTTGATTTGTGATGCCTTATACCAGGGTTTGGAAAAAACCATTCAACTCTACCTGAGTCAATTATCGAATCAGGATAATAAGAGATTACCTTAAAATTTTATTTTTAAATTTTTAATCCGGCTTTTTAATATTATCTGCCTTAGATTCAAGGGATTGTTAATCATTCAATTTCGTTAAATATCAGGGGTTTTAATATTTTGATAAGATTTCAAGCAGCAAACTTTAATAAATTTGCGTTAAGATTTTGAATTAGAGTCAATACACCTTTGCAGAGGGGTTAGTCAAAGTTTATTGTTCCGATTCCCAGACTCTCCTAAATCAGACTTTTTCTAAATCACTATTGATTTTTGTGTAAGTATTTTTTGAGTTAAATCAAAAATACGCACCATTTGTTTTAAAATTCTTACTCTAAAACTGAACTGTGGTAGCCTCCGGGTTTACCTATATGGCTTTGATTAGCGCATAAGGTTTAGTATCCTATTTACAATTTTTTATTTTACTTAAATGCAATGGGTATGAGAATGAATTTTATTTTGATGTTGTTGATGGGTACTGCATTAATTGCGCAGGCTCAACGGACGATCACCGGGGTGATTTCCGATCAAAATGGAGACCCTCTTATTGGTGTCAATATCTTGGTAGCTGGCACTGTTAATGGGACCATCTCCGATGAGAACGGAAGTTACCGGTTGGATATCAGACCGGAAAACAAACTACTTAGTTTTAGTTATACGGGTTTTACTTCCCGTGAAATTGAAATCGGAACTTCGAACACGATTAACGTGACACTTACTGAAGGAGTTTTATTGGATGAGATGGTGGTGACCGCATTGGGAATCACCCGTGAGAAAAAAGAAATTGGTTATGCCATTGAAGAAGTCAGGGGAGATCAGATCCAGCGAATCGGAGAAACTGATCCACTACGAGCGCTGCAGGGGAAAGTAGCCGGAGTTAATATTACTGGATCCAGTTCTCAACCGGGAAGTGCGACCAGAATGACCATACGTGGTCTTAAATCATTTTTTGGAAATAACCAGGCCTTATATGTCGTGGATGGTGTTCCATTTGACGCATCTACCAATGGGGTATCTTTTCAACTTACCGGCGGAGGGGCCTATTCCAATCGCCTGGCGGACCTTGACCCCAATAATATCGAAAGCATCAATATCCTCAAAGGTGCTACCGCGGCGGCTTTATACGGATCCAGGGCATCAAGGGGTGTAGTGGTCATCACGACCAAAACGGGTACCATTAAAAAAGGAGAAAACAAAATGAAGGTTGAAGTTTCTTCGGGCTTGAACTATGAAGAAATAGCCTCTTTGCCTACGTATCAGAATAAATATGGTACTGGTACCGGATTTACTTACCAGCAAGCCAATGGATCCTGGGGGGCACCTTTCAGGGGTACGGCACCTTATCCGACTATAGATTCCATCAATCATTGGTATCTCGGGGCAGGTTATGGTGCAAGTTATAACAGGCTGGTTCAAGCCGGAGATCCCCGGGTAACCCCCAAGGTAGCTTATCAGGCATACCCGGATAATGTAAAAGATGTATTCCAACGAGGCAATGTAAAAGATAACTCCATTACGATATCAGGAGGAAATCAAAATACCAACATGGCCCTTACATTTTCAAGGGTAGATCACAGTGGTATTTACCCCAATAGTTCATTTGATAAAACATCGGTTTCTCTGGGCGCCAACAGCAGTTTTGAAGGTGGATTGCGGTTGAGCGCCAATTTTGCCTACGTCAATTCTATTCAAACCGGTTTGCAAGGGGGTGCCATAGGCTCCGCTTCAACGTCCTCCTTCATGGCACGGACACTCTACCAGGGCCGCAACTGGAATCTCCATGGCCAGCCGTTCGAAGACCCCATTACGAGAGGTAGTCTTTTTATGGTTGCGCTCGGACAATCAGACAATCCACTTTGGTCGGCCCAATATAATGGGTTCAAAGGGGATGTCAACCGGTTTATTGTCAATGCCAATGCCGGGTATGCACTGACCAAATGGCTTGACCTGGATTATCGCGCAGGTTTAAATCAATATACAGAAGGCAATCTCGAATGGTTCCGGCCCGGATCCAGGGGAGCAGGTGGATTGGGTAGTGTCACCGACCTGACGACTAATTTCAGGGAATTGGAGTCCACGCTGTTGTTAACCGCTAAACACCGGTTTAATGATTCCTGGGCTTTGGAAGGAAGACTGGGACATAATCTTAATGAAAGGACCGGCAAAACCCAAGGGGTGTCCGGCACTCAAATGCTCGATTTTGGTATTATTGATGTGGATAACACGGTCAGTCAGGTGTCCGCGGGAGGAGACTATTCCCAACAGAGAATATTCGGTGTTTTCGGTGAAGTCACTGTAGATTTTAAACAATACGTATTCCTGACTCTTTCCGGAAGAAATGACTGGGCATCTACTTTGCCAGTGAAAAACAACAATTATTTTTATCCATCGGCTAGTGTAGCTTTCATTTTCACGGAAGCACTCAAAATGATCAACAACCCCATTTTGAATTTTGGTAAATTGAGAATGAACTGGTCAAAAGTTGGAAGCCCGGCCCTTCCTTATTCTTTAAAACCCATTTACCTGCTTAACCTCGGCGAATCCGATAATCTCACGGCAGGTATTCGGGATATTGATTTCCCGTTTGCAGGTGTGGCCAGCTCAACCTTGTCCAATACCTTATTTGATCCAGATCTTAAACCGGAATTTACTACCGATCTCGAAGCAGGGGTCGACCTCGAATTTCTTAAAAGCAGGGTGGAATTGAATTTCTCTATTTTTAAGAGCACCTCGGTAGATCAAATCTCTCAATTAGCTTTACCGACGGTATCCGGATTTGATCAACTGCTGACCAATTTCGGCGCTTTACAAACCAAGGGCACTGAATTATCCTTGCGGGTTTCCCCTGTCTCCAATAAAAATTTTAATTGGAACATTACAGCCAACTTCACCAAATACAGAACTATAATCACTGAATTAAGACCGGGTACCGAGGAGTTGGTGATTCGTCCCTTATTTGGCGGTGGTATCACCCCTGTATTGAGGGTAGGACAACCTTATGGTATATTCAGAGGCACGGTCAGCGCACGCGACGAAGAAGGCAATTTATTGATAGACCGATCAAACGGTCAGATCATCAATGCCCGGGATGAACAAATCATCGGAGATCCCAACCCTGATTTCACAGTTGGTCTGGTTAATCAGATCAGTTGGAAAGGGTTGACTCTCGGCGGGGTATTTGACTGGAAACAAGGCGGTGATTTATATTCGGAAACGGTAAATGCCATGCTGGGTCGCGGTGTACTGGGTTTCCAGGGAGATCGGGAGCGGAATGCTATGATACCAGGAGTTTATGGCGATCCGGTTACCCTGAGACCCTTAAAAGATGAAGCGGGAAGATCAATTCGCAATCAAACTATGGTTGAAGTCAATGATTTATGGTTTGGATCTACCTTCGGGACCAATTCACAGGATGAATGGAGTGTATTTGACGCGACCATTTTCCGCCTCAGGGAAATTTCCTTGAGTTATTCCCTGCCTGCTAATTTATTTAAGAAAGGCATCAAAGGGGCAACCATTTCAATCAATGGGAGGAACCTGTGGTATAAAGCACCTCATTTTCCAGAGAGTACCAATTTTGATCCCGAAACCAGCACATTTGGCGATGCCAACTTCCAGGGTTTTGAATACCAGAACCTGCCTTCTATCAAACGATATGGAGCCAGCATTAACCTCAAATTTTAATCCAAAAATTAAAGAAAATGAAACGTTATCGATATATTTTATTGTTTTTTGCCTTTAATCTCTTTATTGTTACCTCTTGTGACGATTATCTGGATATTAATGATGATCCGAATAATCCGACAGATGCCAATATTAATAACCTGTTACCATACAGCCAGGCTGCGATCCTTGGTTCATTGGGAATGGGCAATGCTGGTCTTTCTGAATTGGTATCGGTATATGCACACCATACTGTCCAAAGAGGGGATCACGATGATTATAAAGTTACGGCAGCTGAATTTTCCTTAACGCAGGCCTGGGAAAAGTTTTATGCCGTTGCTTTGCCCGATCTCAATATTGTAATTGAAAAAGCTACTGTAAGCAACAGTTGGGCTTATGTGGGTATGTCCAAGTTACTCAAAGTGCAGATGTTTAGTTCCATCGTCGATATGTGGGGTGACATGCCTTATTCAGAAGCCGGCAAAGGCGCCGAAGCAACCTTTCCCAAATACGATGATGATAAAGAGATTTACCGGGATTTATTCCGATTGGGTGCCGAAGCACTTGCAGATCTCGACAAGCCTAGTTTACGGTCTCCAGCCGCTGATGATCTTATTTATAGAGGGGACCTGAACAAGTGGAAACGATATGGCCGTTCCCTTTTACTCAATATGTACAATAAAGCAAGGTTGACTGATTTATATGACGCAGCAAAGGTAGCTGAGCTGGTCAAAGCAAGTCTGATGAGCGGTACCGGTGACGATTTTGAAATGGCCTATACCACGAATATCACCCCGGAAAACAGAAACCCTGGATTTATCAGGGAATATACCCAGGGCAATCCTACCTATTATATCAATCCTTATTTCTACCTGATGATGAAAGGGGATACGGCCTGTCAAAACAATCTTATGGTCGGGATCAGTGACCCGAGGTTGCCTTATTTCTTTTACAATCAATTAGGCCCCAACGAAGCTCCTGAAAACCCGGTTTCTTATCTGGATGGTCGCTTTTTATCTATTTGGTTTGCCTCTTATGATAAAGATCCGAATGAGGGTTTTGACCAGGGTAAATCACAGACTTTACTTGGTCTGTGGCCGATAGGGGGTGCTTATGACAATGGAGTAGGGGTAAATGCAGATCTTAATTCCGGCCTCAAAGGAGCAGGGCCTCAACGAGTTTTGACTGCCGCGGATATCAATTTTATCCGGGCTGAGCTGGCCCTGACAAAAAATACCGGTGAACAACCCAAAGCGATGTTTGAAGCAGGTATGCGGTCTTCTTTTGCAAAAATCAACGTTGTAGCGGGCTTAGCCGGCGCAACCAAAATGACTGAAGAAACCATCACAGCTTATGTCAATAAAGTATTGGCTAGGTATGATGCCGGAGATGCGAATAAAAAACTGGAATTGATTCTTACCCAAAAATGGATTCATGATTTTGGAAATGGAACAGAGGCGTATAATGATATTCGGCGTACCGGATTTCCACAAATCTGTGACCCTGCCAGGGATCCCAATGAATTTTCTATTCAGTCCAGGCCTTATCCTGTCTCCCTACTTTACAACAGTGACGACTTGTCAACCAATCCTAATGCTAAACAACGAAATCAATATACTGATAAAATCTTTTGGGATGTGGATTAGAACGCTTCTTTTGCAGATACCTGCAACGTGAAGCTCGATTTAATGTATATGGTTTTATTCAAATTTAAATTTCAAATTATGAACAAATTTCTTTTATGTATATTTTCTATACTGTTGTTGATCAAATGTACGGATGAAGACAAGATCAGGGTCCCGGAAATCCTGGGAGGGGTCAATCTCAGGATCATAGTCGATCCGGCACATACCGGCATATTTACCGATAAGATTGCCACCGATTACCTGGCCTTTGATATGTATTCGGAGAATAAAGACCTGGCGGATGTACAACTTTTTGTAACCAAGGCAGGGGAGAGAAAACTGGCCAGATCCTTCACCCAGACTGATTTTAACAATGGTAATGGCAAAGTAAGGGTAGAGTTAAAAGCCAGCGACTTTGCTACCATTTTTAATGACCCCGCACTGGCCAATGGGTCTAAGGTGGGCAATTTCACCTTCAACCCACAGGTCAAATTAAATGATGGCAGGATTTATCCTACTGTTATAAGGTTTATTGATACGGTAACAACCAGCACGGGTGCCACTATTGCTGTTTTGGATTCTGTCCGGAATCTTGCGCCGTCCATCACCGGCGGGGCCTCAGCCAGTTTTACTGTACAATTCCTTTCTTTTATTACCTGCCCTGCTGTGGATATATCGGGTAATTACCTGGTAGAAGATGCCACAGGTACTTCTACTGACGGGTGTTGCACCCAGCTCACCACCGTTAAGGGTAATATCGTAAAAGTTACAAGATTGACCAATTCTTCTTTTATGCTTAGTGACTTCAGCGGTGGCTTGTACTTAGAATGGTATGACGTATATGGTATCGAAAAACCGGAAGATTCCCCTGGTGAAATTTCATTCAGTTGCAATGCAGTAAGTTTTCAACGGACTACTGAACCATTTGGTGAAGGGGTAACCGGTACCGGAGTGTATAATCCGGCGACCAAAACCATTGCCTACAACTGGCTCAATGGCTATGGGGATGCCGCAAATGTCAAATTAGTCAAACAATAATGTGCCACACGATTCAGGGTATCAACACACAGTAATAACGAATCGTAGGGTTATTGCCCTTATTGACCCGGTTTTGATCTTCAGAACCGGGTAGTAAACCACTCATAATTCTTTAAGTACACTCTACTTTTTCATAAAGAATTAGAGTAAGTTTTTTAAAGCAGTGGGACGTATAACGATATGTCCGCTGCTTTTTTATTTTAATTAAGCTAAAGTTTATTTGAGCACCCTGAAGTGGGGCTAAATATTGTCGGAGTAATTAATCTTGGAGATTTATAACCTTTTGTTAAGTTTGTATTAGCTTTTATGTGCAGACTTGCTTTAATTTTATGCTGCTATAGTATTATTTTAACTTTCCTTGCTGGCATAATTTCTCAATTTATTCCTTTTATCACTGAAGTTTCTTTCAGTTTGATGGCCCTGATCCAAACCAGTGGCAAGCCCAACCAAAAAAACAACAATACTCTAATACATGAAAAGACTCTCATTCATTTTGGCCTTACTGGTATTATCAGTAAGTGTCGCGCTGGCCCAGCGTACGGTTTCGGGTAAAATCACCGATTCAAAAGGTGAGACCATTATCGGTGCCAACATCCTGGTAAAGGGCACTGCCCTTGGAACGGTCACGGATATAGACGGTTCATACAACATACAAGTCCCGGAAGGGGCTTCTGCACTGGTCATTTCGTATACAGGATTCCAAGCCCGGGAAGTTCCTATTGGTGTTTCTAATACAATCGATATTGTATTGGAAGAGGGTGTGGCTTTACAGGAAATTGTGGTCACTGCCACAGGTATCCGCAAGGATGCCCGCGAGATCGGCTATTCTTATTCCAACGTAAAGGCTGAGGATGTCGTAAACGGAAGGTCGCCTCAATTAGCCCAGGCCCTTTCGGGTAAAGTTGCCGGATTGGCTGTCTATAATGTCAATAATAGCGTCGACCCTCAGGCTAAAATAGTATTGAGGGGTTTTCGGTCATTGACCGGTAATAACGATGCTTTGATTATTGTAGATGGGCTGCAGACCACGGCTACTATTTTATCGGTAATCAATCCGAATGATATTGAAAGCGTTTCCATTCTGAAAGGTGGCCAGGCGGCTACCTTATATGGATCTGCCGGTATCAACGGTGCTATCGTAATTACCACTAAAAAGGGCTCACAGGGTAAATTAAAGGTTGGGCTTACCCATACCAGCAATTTCGAACAAATCAGCTTTTTACCGGATTTCCAGGATAAGTATGGAAATGGTTCACATTATTCTGCTTCGTTTGGATCGGCAGGTTATAAAACGAATTATTTGGACCGGTTGAAAGAAAATTGGCGCCCGTTTGAAAACCAGCAATATGGCGACGCGTACAATGGTGAAACCAGGATTATAGGCCGTGTCCTGGAAGATGGTAGTCAATACAATCTGCCCTACAGCGCAATACCCAATGTCCGCAGAGATGCTTTCGACATTGGATTGTCTCAAAATACCCAGGTAAGTTTCCAGGGAGGAGATGAGAACAGTACCTATTATTTATCTGCCGAGCACAATACGATTAACGGAATTGTTCCTCTGGATAAAAGCGAACGAAACGGTGCAAGACTTTCCTCTACTAAAAATTACGGCAAACTGAAAACAGGATTCAATCTATCTTATGTGCAGGCTGCTTATGACCGGACTTCCTCTGACTTTTATAATAATCTCATCAATACCCCTGCCCACCTTCCTTTAGGCGATCTGAGAGACTGGCGAAATAATAAATTTGCCAATCCAAATGCTTATTTTAATGACTATATCGCGGTTCCGTTTTTCTCAAAAGATAATAACCGGAATAATTATAAGGATGCGAATATTCAGGGAAATATAGAATTGAATTATGAAGTCACTCCCTGGTTAAATTTATCCAACCGCATTGGAGTGATGAACAACTCAAGGATCCAGAAACAGCGGACAGGAAAATTTATCCATACCGATTGGGCAAAAAGGTCGGCCTATGTGCCGGCACCCTGGCAATGGGCAAATGATTACAATGGGATAAACCGGGCCGGGACAGATATCCTGGGATCGGTAAATGATATTTCTACTACTGAAAATGTGGTAAATGATGATTTACAGGCTCAATTCCGTAAAAATTTCGGTTCCTTTGAAAACCGGCTGGTATTGGGATATAATATTTATGAAAGAAATACCAAAGGCATAGGTGTTGGTTCCAATTCGGTCGTCGTGCCCGATGTCTATAATGTATCCAACCGACAGGGTGAATTGACAGGCTTTGAAGGCAATGCCCAGGAAAGAAGATTTGGTTATTATGCCGACCTGACCACCAGTTATAGGAAGTTTATTACGATCAATGCTACGTTCAGAAATGATAATACTTCAAGATTCTATAAAGATTACCGCGACAAAAATACCTGGTCATATAATTATTACGGAGCGGCTTTAGCTTTTGTACTGACTGAAGCAGTTCCTTCACTTTCCGGCAAGGTTTTAAATTATGTGAAATTCAGGACAAGCTTTAATAGAAATGGCAACGACAACCTGCCCATTTACGGTTTGGATCTTGCGTATCCAAATGGAGCAAATTTCCCATTTGGTACCACCGTGGGCCTGACAGTAGGAAATACACTGCCGGATGCCAACCTGAAACCTGAATTTGTAACGTCCAAAGAAATTGGCGCCGAAATAAGATTATTGGACAGGAGAATCACCCTGGATATCGCAGCCTATGACCAAAACAGCAAGGGCCAGGTAATTACCGTCAAAGTTCCCAATTCAACGGGCTTCCCCAACTTACTTATAAACGTGGGTGAATCTAAAAACTGGGGTTATGAAGGAGATTTAAAAGTTGAAGTTTTACGAAGTAAAAAGCTTTCCTGGGAACTAGGCGTAAGGTATTCTTACAATGATAATAAAGTGGTTGAACTGTTCCCCGGGGTAAGTAGCTTTCAATTGGCTGACGGTTTTACTTATGCCAATACCAACGTAATCGTGGGCGAACGATTCCCCATGTTGAAGACAGACGGTTATCGCTATGCTCCGGATGGCAGTGGAAGAAGGTTGGTTAATGCAGCCTCGGGTTATCCGATCCGGAATGCCACCTTACAAAACAGGGGAGGGGTCCTACCAAGACATATAGCCGGATTAAGTTCTAAACTGGATGTAGGCAATATTGCGTTTTCATTCACTTTTGAATATCGCGGAGGAAATGTTTTCTTCAGTGATTTAGGAAGACAAATGACCTTTACGGGTTCAGGAGGATGGACAGAGAACCGCGATCCGCACGTCTTCCCCAATTCTGCTATTTTAGGAGCGGATGGTACCACAGTTACCGATAACAATGTTCAGGTTAGAGAACCGGAATACGGTCTTTGGGTGGATAATTACCGGTTGATTTCTGAAAACTTCGTTGCACCAGGTTGGTTTATCAAATTACGGGATATTAATCTTGCCTTTAATTTTCCACAAAGCCTGCTATCAAAGGTTAAAGTTTTATCCGGAGGATCCGTCTCGGTTTTCGGCAGAAACTTAATCACTATTGTGGACGAATTAAATACGTTTACAGACCCTGAATTCAGCAGGGTGGGAGATGGCGGTTTATTAAATTCCCTATTAAACGGAACTGGTTTAGGAAACGGAGTGGGGATCAACAGCACGGGTCAGACTCCTCCGGTCAGACAATATGGTGTCAGTATAAATCTTGTCTTCTAGAATTTTATCCTGTCCAATTTTAAATTAAAACAAAATGAAAAATTTAATATTTAAATTTCTATCTATAAGTATATTCCTATCGATGGTTAGCTGTACGGAAGACTGGTTGGATATCAATACCAACCCCAATAGCTTGCCTACTGCAACCCCGGCGTTTGTATTTACCAATGCGCTCAATACGAGTACAACCAATGTGATCAACTTTAATGAGCAAGGTTCCTATTGGTCAGGCCAATGGACACAATCCAGCTC
>JAWXBI010000294.1:0-7657 GCA_034439915.1 Saprospiraceae bacterium
CAATTCTGTGTAGATCCGTGTCTCTGCGGCTACAATAAAGATTCATTTCTGTGTAAATCCGTGTCTCTGCGGCTATAGTATAGGTTTCAATTCTGTGTAAATCCGTGTCTCTGCGGCTATAGTAAAGATTCATTTCTGTGTAAATCCGTGTCTCTGCGGCTATAGTATAGGTTTCATTTCTGTGTAAATCCGTGTCTCTGCGGCTACAGTACAGGATTTAACCGCGTATCCACTATCTCCCCTACCTCTGCGCCTGGGCACCAGGTCTCCCAATCCGCCATCTGATTCTCATTCTCCGGTGTTTTTAACCTCATATTTTTATCCATGTAAATTACCGTCATCACGCTCCTCATTTTATCCGTGTGGTTGGCGCCGGCACGGTGAAACAACCATCCCAGGTGATAACTCACTTCACCGATATCAAAGGCCTCAATAATATGCGGATAGCCGTGTTCTTTCAAACTTGAATCCAGGATGGCCTGGCTTTCATCGCTGATTTTTTTATTGCGGCCGGTGGGCAGGTGTTGGCTGCCGGCACTGAATTCAAGTGGCCCCATTTCGAGTGGAGTTGCCTGAAGTGGTATCCAGACCGTGACTGTATGGTCGGTGGCCAATGGCCAATAATATTGGTCGGCGTGCCAGGGTGTATGCCCACCTCCCGGCTCTTTATACAATGCCTGATCGTGATAAAGCCTCACACCCTCTGTCCTCAATAAAGCAGCTGCAATCCCGGCCAGTTTTTTACTGAAAACAATTTTTTTAACCGGTTCAGATTGGGTCCATATATTCATGATCTGCAGGAAAGCTTTGCCATAAGTATCCCTTTCCTCCATAGCCAGGTGTTGGGTGTTGAGCCGGCGGACTTCCGAAGAGATGATCTCATTTAAATAGCGGATGGTCGGTTCAGTTAAAACGTGTTTAAGTTTGATGAACCCGTTGGTTTCAAAAAACTGCAATTGTTGTTCAGTGACCGGATAATCAGAAGAGAGATCTTCTGCAATGGTAAGCGTTGATATTGATGTTTCCATAAATTAAGACATAGGATCTATACCCGCATAACGTTCCCAGTGTTTGCGGGTCAATAATGAATTGGCTTCGTCGTCGTTTTTGAATTTTTCTTTTTTAGGATTCCATTTTAACGGGCGTCCGAGTTGGTAAGCAATGTTGCCAACATTACAAACGGATGCCGTTCGGTGTCCGGTCTCCACATCACAAATGGGTTTGATGCGGGACCGCATGGAATGAATAAAATCGAGATAATGGTTTACCGGAGCCGGTAGTTTTATATCAGTACTTTTTAAAGAGATATTTTTGAGGTTTTCGGGTACTTCGAATTCCGAACGGCTGATATCCATTTGACCTTCTTTTCCTATAAATCGTACCGTATTATTTTTTCCAAAATTGGTGTGTTTCATCGTTATCCCATTTTTGTATGTGAAAACCAATCCCCTGATCTCCTTATTTGTTTTGGTTTGTGCTGTTGGGTCTATGAGGTCTGGCCCGGTATGATCCATACCGAGGCCCCATTGGGCAATATCAAACATATGGGCACCCCAATCGGTCATGCCCCCTCCTCCAAAAGGTTTATAATCCCTCCATTTGGCCCAAAACGTATCTTCCAGACGGGGTGATAAAAAATGATGATAGCCTTGAGGGTCATTGGGACCCAACCACAATGGCCAATTGATGAATTCGGGTGTAGGTTCAACCTCGTAATCAATGGATAGAGGTGGATTACCTACATTGACCAATACTTCTTTGATTTCGCCCAGGTAGCCATTCCTGACCAACTCACAGGCTTTTCTGAAATTGGGCCAGGAGCGTTGCATGCTTCCGGTTTGGAAAATTCGATTGTACTTTCTGACGGCATCCACCATAGCCCTCCCTTCTTTAACCGTCAGGGATAGGGGTTTTTCACCATAAATATCTTTACCGGCACGGGCAGCCTGAATGGCCATAGCTGCATGCCAGTGGTCCGGGGTGATGATGGCTACGGCATCGATATCTTTACGGGCCAATAATTCCAGATAATTTTCATAGGTAGCAACTTCATTATGAGGTTGCTCTTTAACGGTTTCGGCATAATATTGTTTATGCCAGTCGACAAAGCGGTTTACTTTAAGTTTGTTTGGGTCAGCAACGGCCAGAAGCCTGGTTTGTTTGGTTTCCAGAAATCGTTTGAATATTCCTTCAGATTGTTTTCCGGTGCCGATAATTCCAATTTGAATCACATCACTAGGAGCCAGAAAACCCCGGCCCAGGACATGACGAGGTACAATAAATACGGAGGATATAGCGGCAGCTTGTTTAAGAAACCTCCTCCGGTCGGCAGTTTTATTCATCTCGTTCATCGAATTTGGATATAATATTAATAAAAAGGATAGAGATTAAGCTAGTACTGCGGTCTTTGCTTAAATTTGAAATTATGATAGTCAACTTCATTATTCTGCAACTTTTAATTCGCGGTTTTATTTCTGCGCCTGCTGAATTAACTACAAACCCCATAACGACTCCCTTTGCCAGTGCGCAGCGTTATCTATATGTAGCTTTACCGGGTATCCGCAATTACCTCGAATACGGAGGACATGGCCTGCTCGTCTTTGATATAGATAAGGGACACAAATTGGTCAAACATATCCCGACCCAGGGATTGGCCCCGGACGGCAAACCATCCAATGTCAAAGGAATCGCCGTCAGCCTGGCTACCCAATGCGTTTATATCAGTACGGTTCACAATCTCCAGTGTATTCATCTGCAAACCGAGAAACTGGTTTGGGAAAAAAAATTTGAAAAAGGATGTGACCGGTTATCGGTTTCACCGGATGGCAAAGAAATTTATGTCCCGAGTTTTGAAAAGGAAGATTGGTACGTGATCGATGCAACTACCGGCGTAATCAAACATACCATCAGCCCTGGGAGCGGGGCTCATAATACCATTTATGGGCTCAACGGGAAAGAAGTTTATTTAGAAGGTTTACGCTCACCAAATCTTACGGTCGTAGATGCTAAGAATACCGCCAGGCAGCGGGTAGTTGGCCCTTTCAGTAATAATATCCGGCCGTTTACCGTCAATGGTAAACAATCGCTGGTCTATGTCAATATCAATGATTTTTTAGGATTTGAGATCGGTGACCTGGCAACCGGTGCAAAACTCCATTCGATTAAAGTGGAGGGGTATGAAAAGGGCCCGGTGAAAAGGCACGGCTGCCCCAGTCACGGGATTGCGTTGACCCCCGATGAAAAAGAATTGTGGCTGGCAGATGCCCACAATCAAAGACTGCATATTTATGACAATACCGTCATGCCCCCGGTATTGAAACAATCCATAACCCTACGGGATCAACCGGGTTGGATCACATTTAGTAAGGAGGGAGATTATGCCTACCCTTCCACAGGGGAAGTCATTGATACCCGGACAAAAAAAATATTGCTGACCTTACAAAATCAACACGGCATTCCGGTGCAAAGTGAAAAAATGATTGAAATTGATTTTCGGGCGAAACAAGCAGTCGATGCCGGGGATCAATTTGGAATTGGTAGGATGGTGCAATAGCTTATGGGTGCTGATTAGACTGGACCGAGGTTATACATCTATCGTGTCGTATACAACCACTTTTGACCAGAGATGAGCACAGTCCTCTATAAATTTGAGATGGATGGGATCGGTCTGGTAACTGGCCTGATCTTTTCCATTTTTAAATACTAACATCCAGGAAATGGAATAACTGCTGTCGATGACATCCCGGTTGGTATCGGCTGGCATACCAATATTAAATTGTTGAATGGTTTTGACCGCAGACAATTTGCGCAAGCCTTCAATCAATTTGGCTTTGTCAGCGGCATTGCCCTTGTTTTTTAGCCCAAAATAGACATGATGTATAAACTTCTTTTTAAGCTCCCGTTGTTTATTGGCCACACTGGCGGGCTTGGTCATTACCGTTCCGGCCAACGATGCTTTGCCCAAATTGCCTATGAATTTTATTCTGCTTTCTTTTTTCATATTTTTGGTTTGGCCGCAAATATATACATCCTGATTAAATAGATTATATGGAACCGCTTAAAGAAATGTTTAATAACGGTTATTTTCAAAAACTGGTCAACGTCGTTTCATCGGTTTATCCATCTTTGAATAAAAAAACATTTTACCGGGAATTGACGGATGATTTGGAGATCAAATCCCTCAATGAACGGTTAAGACATACTTCGAAAGTTCTTCAAACTCATTTACCAGCCCGGTTTGAAGAAGCTTTAGTCATTTTGGATCAGGTGATCCCCCGGATGGAGAAAGGGTATACTGCCCTGGTTTTTCCTGATTTTGTCGGTTGTTTTGGTAAAGACAAAGAAGAAATTTCCCTGAAAGCATTAAAACGATACACCATTTATGGCTCATCTGAATTTGCCATCCGTGAGTTTTTGAAGCAGGACTTTGAAAAAACGTTATCGGTGATGAAGACCTGGTTGCGGGATCCCAATCCTCATGTCCGCCGGTTGGTTTCAGAAGGAAGCCGCCCCAGGTTGCCCTGGTCATTTAAACTGGATGCCGTCATTCGCAATCCCGGCTTCACTGCACCGGTATTAACTGCACTGAGTGCAGATCCGGAACTCTATGTAAAAAAATCTGTAGCCAATCACCTCAATGATATTTCCAAAGATCACCCGGACTACATGATGGACCTGGTAAAAAAATGGGACCGCAAAAATGACGATACGACCTGGATTGTTAAACATGCAAGCAGGACCCTCATTAAAAAGGGGAATAAAACCGCCCTTCGGTTGTTTGACGTCCGGGATTCCATTCAAGTGAAACTGGATCACTTTAAACTGTCACCGAAATCAATCAGCCTGGGTCAAACCCTTCACGTTGAATTTTGCCTGAAATCCGAAAGTAAAAAAGCTCAAAAACTTATTATTGATTACCTCATTGAATACCGTACAAAAAGCGGAAGGCTTTCATCAAAAGTCTTTAAACTAAAGGAACTGGTACTATCTGGCGGCCAGGAGGTTTTTATCTCAAAGAATCAAAGGTTGGTTGACTTTGCCACCCGGAAACATTATCCGGGGAAACATAAATTATCCATACAGGTAAATGGAAAAATAAAGTACACCAGTGAATTTAAGTTATCCACACCAGAAAAGATTTAATTAACCCCAGGTCCGGGTATGGATCCTGTCAGCAAAAATTTAACCTCTATGATAGTTGACACATTCACGTCTGGATTAAATGATTAAGGTTAAAGGATCTGCATGGAAAAATTATTAGGGTACAGGAAGTTTGTAAACAGGGCTATAAAATTTAAAATCATTTTGCGGTCAAATGATGCAAAATCATGCCAGGATTTTTTAAATTTATTGTTTGTAAAACGTAATGGCAATGTGGAAAGAGTTTAAAGATTTTATAAACCGGGGCAGTGTTCTTGACCTGGCTATTGCTGTAATCATCGGTGCAGCATTTGGTAAAATTGTAGGTTCATTGGTGGAAGATATCCTGATGCCAGTCATCAGTTCCATTTTCAGTGTCAATATTGCTGACCTCAAATTTGTCCTAAAGCCCGCAGAATTGGGTGTAGATGGGAAAGAGATACACCCGGCCATTGTATTTGGTATTGGCAAATTTATTCAAACAATCATTGATTTTATATTGGTGGCCTTTCCTGTATTTCTGATTGTAAAAACGGTAAATAGCATGAAGCGGAAAGCCCCTGATTTACCTCCACCGGGACCCTCATCCACTGATGCACTTCTTATGGAAATCAGGGACTTATTAAAGAAGTAATTGTTTCGGCAACATAAAAAGGCAACTTTTTCCAAACCCTAAGCCATCCTTACCCGGTGGCTTTTGTTTTTAGCGGTATATCCTGTTCATCGATTATCTTTGTTCAACACACACCTATGAAGACATGCTCGTTAAAACACACACCAGTGCGGTACATGGAGTAGACGCCCTTCCCATCACCGTAGAAGTCAATGCCGGAGGCGTCGTTGCTGCCGGGAAACAATATTATTTTTTGGTTGGGCTACCAGATAATGCAGTCAAAGAAGGCCAGCAACGCATCGAATCTGCTTTAAAAAACAGAGGATATGCCATGCCCAGGATGAAGATCGTAGTCAATCTGGCCCCGGCAGATATCCGCAAAGAAGGTTCGGCTTATGACCTTCCTATTGCCATGGGAATTTTGGCCGGCTCGAAACAAATCATCAATGCAGACCTGGAATCCTATCTGATCATTGGTGAACTTTCATTGGATGGTACACTGAGGCCAATCAAAGGAGCCCTTCCCATTGCCATACTGGCTAATAAAAAAAAGTATAAAGGTTTAATCCTTCCTAAAGTAAATGCCCGTGAAGCCGCTATCATTGAAGATTTGCCAGTGTATGGGATCGAAAACCTTCAAGACGCAATTGATATTGTAGAAGGACATCCCACTATTGAACCGACTAAAGTAGATATCAAATCAGAATTTAATATCCAAAATAACCATTATGAATTGGATTTTTCTGATGTAAAAGGGCAGGAAAATATAAAGAGGGCATTGGAATTAGCGGCTGCCGGGGGGCACAACGTAATTTTAATTGGTCCACCCGGGGCAGGTAAAACGATGTTAGCCAAGAGGCTTCCGTCAATTCTTCCTCCACTGAGCCTGGAAGAAGCACTTGAAACTACAAAAATTCATAGTGTCTCCGGGTTGTTACCTGCCGGCGCCAGTATAGTGACCAACAGGCCATTCAGGTCACCACACCATACCATCAGTGATGTTGCTTTAGTGGGAGGAGGATCCCACCCCTCACCGGGTGAAATTTCTCTGGCCCATCACGGGGTTTTGTTTTTAGATGAATTGCCTGAATTTAAAAGGTCGGTGTTAGAAGTATTGCGTCAACCGATGGAAGAAAGGCGAGTGACCATTTCAAGGGCAAAAGTCAGTGTGGAATACCCGGCGAGTTTTATGCTCATAGCCTCCATGAACCCCTGCCCGTGCGGGTATTACAACCACCCTGAAAAAGAATGTGTATGTGGTCCCGGTGTCGTCAAGCGATACCTCAACCGGATCAGCGGACCCCTGCTGGACCGCATTGATTTACACGTAGAGGTTACTCCGGTATCCGTCCAGGAATTGTCCAATTACAATTCGGTATCGGAATCGACAGAATCCATAGTTAACAGAGTTTTGGCTGCCCGCAAGCTGCAGGAGATGAGGTATAAAGGAATGCCCGGGATATATTGTAATGCCCAGATGAGCGGTAAAATGCTCAAAGAAGTATGTATACTCAAACCGGAAGGGGCAGGGTTGCTCCGCCAAGCCATGGAAAAACTGCAACTTTCAGCTAGGGCGCATGACAGGATATTGAAGGTTGCCCGAACTGCTGCAGATCTGGATGGGAGTGCATCCATTTTAAATCACCATTTGGCAGAGGCCATCAATTACAGGAACCTGGATAGAGAGGGGTGGGCCGGATGACAATTTAAGGAATGATTTCCCACAAAGGCAGCGCAGCGCAACAATCACAAAGAGATATTATTGAAAATAACCGTTGTGTCCGTGGTGCCGGTGTGGGAGAAGAAATTAGGAGGGGCTCCCACAAAGCCAGCGCAGCGCAGCGAGCACAAAGAAATATTTGAAAAATAACCGTTGTGTCCGTGGTGCCGTTGTGGGAGAAGAAA
>JAWXBI010000295.1:0-17068 GCA_034439915.1 Saprospiraceae bacterium
AGGTTGAGGTTGAGGTTGAGGCCCGAGAAATCGGGGAAGGTTGAGGATGGGGTACAATAAGGTAAACCCTATAGATCAAAACAGCACAGATCAACATCACCGCGACGCTGATAAATCCCAGGGTAGGGTAGTTTTCAATAGGACTGTGGCTGTCTTTTTGGGTTACGATCATACCCGCAACAGCAGCAGCAATCCCGCCGGCAATTTGTTGTAGGGAGGAGCTAATACTCATAAACGCCCCGCGATCTTTGAGTCCGGGAAGGGCAGTTGTAATCGTTGAAGCGGGGATCATCCTGGACATGATCCCGGCGAACAAAAGGATATTAAAAATCATGATTCCCCACAGTGGGATTACCGGTAAATGGGTGTAAATGATAATGCAAATAGAAGCCCAGACCGATCCGAACAAGAATATTTTGAACCGGTCAAATTTATCACTCAACCTTCCGACCAGGGGCATGATAATAATAGAGGATATTCCAGTGGCTACAAACAACAAGGGTAATTGGGCAGGTGACACCTGTAAATTATTTATAGCATACGCGCTGCCAAAAGGCATCATCAAAAATCCACCGATGGATAAAAATGCGGTAGCTACAAAGGCCAGTTGATAACGCGGATTGGCTGATACCGTCCTGAAATGGCGAAAAGCATTTACCTCGCGAGCGCCTTCCAAATGGTCGTCCACTGGTTTCATGACTCTGAAAATAATGATAACAATAATCAGGGCCAGGACGACGATCATCAAAAATGGAGCATGCCAGTCCCATAAATTGGCCAGATAAATACCAATAGGAATGCCCAGAACCTGGCTTGCTGCAAATCCCATTTGAATAAAACCGATCGCCCTTCCCCTTACCTGAATGGCAAATAAATCAGTAATAATAGCCATGACGACTGCACCCATTACTCCGCCGAATAAACCGGTAATAATGCGCGCGATCAACAAAAAATGATAGGTCGGTGCCAATCCGCAACAGAGGGTGCCTATGATAAATCCCGTGTAAAAAAACAACAACAATTTTTTACGGTCAAACCGATCGGCAAACCCGGCAGCCAGCAAACCTGAAATCCCAGCGCTGAAGGCATAGCTGGATACGGCAAATCCAAATTGCCTGGGTGTAATCTGCAATGCTTTGATCATATAATCCCCCAATGGTGACATCACCATAAAATCGAGGATGATGGTAAACTGGGTCAGTGCCAACAGCGCAATGATGATTTTTTGATAGGGACTTAGAATGAAGTTATTCATGATTTTAGGGAATTAGAGCAAGAAGATTTTCTATGTTGAAGTCCTGGGCCCCGAGATGGTGGATGCAAGGCTTTCAGGACCACGTCGAGCGTTTGGTTTAGGGTGACGTTATTTTTATTTCCGGATCCTGAATTCCAAGAGTTGAAATTGAAGGGTTTCAATGCCAATGAAAGGGGTTTATACTTACGGGGACGGTTTGACAATGAACTCCCATTTGGCCGCTTTGACGATTTCCAGGTCTTTTTCAACCTGGGGCAATAAACCTTCCCAGGAAAATAATTTAAAATCTTGATAACCTGCAAGTGCAACATGTGGTGTTGGTTTATACCTTCCACGAGTCAATTCGATTACCTTGAGCCAGTGGGCTTTGGCGGCCTCCAGGTGGATAAGGGATTTATTCTGGTCGGTATTTTTGCCAAGTTTACGGAATGTATGTAGGGCAATACCGGCCCGGATTTTTTCTGAAAAATACAAACTCAGATAAGCCCAGGTAGCGACATCATCCCACTCTGATCCAAGGTCCACGTGAGGTTGACTCAGTTTTTTTGCATCCTCATAATAGGTAAGTGCCAGGCGGCTATCTTTTTCAGACAACATCGCCAGTTGCATTGGGGTAATCATGCTATCCGGCATCGGGAGTTTATTGAGTTTTTTATCAACGTATTGAGGAATTGTATATAAAAGGGGGTCCAGGGTTTCATGATGGATAAACTCATCAATGGAGATGAATGGTGAGCTCCGATCGACCAAACCATCTGGATTGGATGGAGCCGGTGCCAAAAACCCCTCTGAATACAAGGTATAATCCCAGGTCGAACGATGAAAAGAGGCCAGTCTCAATGGCATTTGACTTACCAGTTGATAAGCTCGGAATAATGGAACTCCGTGGTCGCTGCCGTACCTTCCGGACATCAGGGATTCCAGTTCTTTTTCCGATAAATCCGGATTATACAACAAACGTCCCCACAGGGCATAGCACAACCATTGTTTTTCAAATGCATAAGTCCAGGATCTTTTAATGGAATCCTGGATGGAATAATCCACTGCAGGAACATATCCTTCCGAACCAATAAAATACCCATTGACATATTCTTTGGAGTTGGTTTTTATATGCGTGCGAATAAAGTCAGCCTGTCCCCAACGGAGTATAAAAAAATCCTCGTTCCGGATCATCCATTGAATCCGGTAATTCAACGGCAGGGGATTCCAGAACCGTTCGTCCAGTTTACCGCTGTGATAATCATGAGTAATAGCCAGGCGTGGGGTAGAATGTCCGTGAGACCAATTGAATTTGATTTCTACCAGAGCCGGCTCCGGTAATCGGGCTTTATCCAGCAAGTTCCTCATAGCTAAGGGGTCCCCAGCCAATACAGACCGATGGATAAATTTAACCCGACGCGATGCAGCCTGCATTCCGGCAACGAAGGTTTCTTGGATCCAATCCTCTCTTTGCTGTGGACTCATTTTTTCATCAAAGGTGCCCATCCAATCCGCAAGGGTTACCCCTATGCCCGTCAGGTCCGGGTATTCGTCAATTAGTTGGGTGACGCTTTCCCTCGTATATCGTTTGACGGTGTCTGACAGGTCGCTGTATTCCGAAACCTTATAGGCTTTTGCAAATTCCGGAGAAACGGCAATATTCCAATTGACAACAAACGTTTGAATCCCTCGTACTTTGGCCATTCTGAATAACGCTTTCCAAAAATTTTGCCAGGTCTTCATTTCAGTTTCATTGAAATTATTCGCCAGGGGAAAAGATTTGGATGAAATCATAAATGAAAATGGATGGATGTTCCATAGGGATAAGGCATTAAATCGGTTGTCCACCATCATATCCAGGAATTTTTCCCAAAATTTCAAGTCCCTGCAAGTAGCTTCGTGAAGTGTAATTGCTTTTTGGTTACGATAAGGTGACCAGGGCAGGTTAAATTTGATGATCCGGTATTCCAGTCTGGGATTAGCCGTTTTATTTTCCAGGTTATTCAGGTCATGATAGATTTTCCAGGCTTCCCGGATTTCAGTAAGGCCATAGATCGCCCCCACAGCATCCTGATAAAGCAGACAAAGCGTAGCATGCCCGGGGAGCCATTTGAGCACGAACCCTTCTTCTCCAAGGGCTTCAAAATCCTGATCGGTAATTCCGTCTATGGGATAATTGGGAAATTCTGATTTAGAAAGTAAAATCAGATGAGGCGCTATAGCTGGTTTTGAGGTGAGTTGCTGCAAATTGTAGACTACCAATGGCGTTGTTTCTTTAAGCCGGGCCATGGCATATACTATACTTTCATTTTTATAATTATAGGCCAGGTGCAATTGGGCAAAAGAAGAAAACGGTAAAAACCAAAAGCTTATCCAAATCAGGACCCTCTCGTTCCATGGACTGGTGGATACTGGACTATTCCGGAAAGGAAGAATGTTCATTTTTTTGCCGCGCTTTGTCAAATAACTGTATAACACTTATTATTATTTGAAAATGGAAGTGATAAATTCAGTATCGGTTTTCAATTTTATTTCATCCAGGGTGTGACCGGTCATGATTTCGACCAGGGTAAGTTTGCCATCTATAAAATGGAACACCCCCAGTTCAGTAATGATTTTATCCACTACATTTTTTGCTGTTAAAGGCAAGCTGCAGGTTTGGACTATCTTAGATGACCCATCCGGATTGGTATGTGTCATCAATATAATTAGTTTTTTCGCCCCAACCGCCAGATCCATGGCCCCGCCGACGCCCAGCAGTGGTTTACCGGGCACTGCCCAGTTGGCAAGATTGCGATGGGAATCCACCTGCAAACCGCCCATGATTGCTATATCAATGTGTCCTCCCCGTATCATAGCAAAGGAATCGGCACTATCGAAATAGCTACTCCCAGGCAAAGCCGTTACCGGGATTTTACCTGCATTGACAGGGTAATGCATGGCCCCACCTTCATCTTCCGGGCTTGGCCCTATACCCAACATCCCATTTTCTGAATGGAGAATTATACCAGCACCCGGTTTTATAAAATCGGCGACCAAAGTTGGTATACCTATACCCAAATTGACAACATCGCCTTTTTTCAGTTCGGCAAAAGCCCTTTGAGCAATGGTTGTTCTTACTCCACCTTCCTTCTTTGAACTAACCAGTGATGCTGAGGTGCCCAGATCTTCCAGGGTTAATTTTGCCTCCACCAAAAAATCCACATAACAACCTGGGGTATGGATTTGCTCGGGGGGTATGGAACCAATGGGAACAATTTCTTCTGCCTCGACTATAACAAGGTCGGCTGCCGTTGCCATCGCTTTATTAAAATTTTGTTCCGTCATGCGATACATCAGGTTGCCCGAAGTATCCGCCTTCCAGGCCCGGATAAAGGCCACATTAGCCCGCAGTCCCCGAATAAAAACTTGTTCGATTCCATTTATAATTTTTGATTCTTTATCCTTAGACAGCAAAGTCCCTGCCGAAGCCGGTGTATAAAAACCACCGATCCCCGCTCCTCCGGCCCGGATGGCTTCGGCGAGGCTGCCCTGTGGCAACAATTCATATTCGATTTCGCCTGCCTGTGCTGCTTTCACTGCATCAGGATTACTGGTTAGAAAGGAACCGATCACTTTTTTTATTTGCCCGTTGCGAAGCAGTTTGCCCCCACCCAGCCCGGGCTCGCCGGTATTGTTGGCGATATAAGTCAGGTCTTTGACTTTTGTAAGTGCTAGTGAATGCAACAGATGTACTGGGTTGCCGGTCATACCAAATCCTCCAATCATGATCCGATCGCCGTTATTTACCAGGGCGGCGGCTTGAGTGAGGTTTAGGATGGGGACAGTTTTCATTGGATAAGGAACACGATATTAGAGATTTATTTCATACATCGAAAAATACGGTTTCTTTTTCCCCCTGCATATAAATATCAAATTGATGAATCTCTTTATTGTTTTCAATAGTCTTTACAGTCAATAAGGTGGATCGCCGATCGGGTGGTACAGATATCCACACGTCGTCTTTTGTATTCAGCCGTTCAAATTCTTTAAAATAAATCCTGGTGTAGACATGAGAAAGTTGTCCGCGCATAAAAAGGATGACATTGATGTGAGGGGCTTGATCACCTACCGGTCCGGGTTTAATGGTTTGAAAGATATATTCACAGGATTCCAGGGTCCCGGTGCCCTGCCTGCCGAACAGATTTTGAATCGAATCTTTCCCCCCTAAATAGTTGCCGCAATGATCTGCCTGCCACAGTTCGATCATGGCATCGGGGATCGGCTGATTTTCTCCATCAAATATTTTTCCTTTTAGAATGATGTGTTGTCCGGGAAAATTTTCGGGTACCATCTCCCCATTGTTCAGGCTACTGAATGGATAACCGTATTGTTCAGCCGTAAGCCCATAAGCAAAATAGGGGCCTACGGTTTGGGAGGGGGTTTGATGAATAGGGTTATTTAAAGGATCCATATCGGTCCAAAGAATTATATGTTCAGGTCAAACAATTTAGCAGATAAATTAACCAATGAAAACACTATGTATACGGAGTTTCTATGTAGGTGATATTTCTCAGCTTCCTTATTGATCCGGGTGGTTTAAGGATGAGCTTCATTTTTCGAAGGGCGTGTGATTTTTTCCTCTCAGCACGATATTAAACTCATATCCCAGGGCAAAACCCTCTTCCGTATAATCAACGTTAAATGAGGAAATCAATAAACTCCTGGCTGCTACAGGCACTCCTTTAAAAACCGGATCGTACTCCAGCAATGGATCACCAGGGAAATACATTTGGGTTGCCAATCGGTTGGTGATGTTCCGTCCAAATAACGAAAAATGGATGTGATTGGGGCGCCAGGCATTAAAATGATTGCCCCAGGGATACGCCCCGGGTTTTATGGTATAAAATTTATAACACCCATTTGAATCGGTCATGCAACGGCCACCGCCTAAAAAATTGGGATCTAAGGGGGCTTGATGTTGGTCTGCTTTATGTACGTATCGGCCTGCAGCATTGGCCTGCCAGATTTCAATCAGGGTATGGGAGATGGGCCTGCCTAATTCGTCAGTGACCCTACCGGCAATTATAATTCGCTCACCCAGGGGTTCTCCATTTACCTTCGCATTTTTTGTTAGATCCTGGTCATTCAGGCGTACGACATCGTCTCCGAATACCGGGCCGGTTAATTCACTGAGGGTATGTTTGATAGGCATCAATGGTTTGGAAGGAGCCCGGTATACAGTGGATTTGTAATCTGGGTACAAAAATGGTGGATGTACAGACCAGTCACGGGAGGAAGAATTCATATTATATATTTCAGGTTTTGGACTCACTGCCTGCGGGATTAGCCAGGTCAGACAATATATTTTTTGCAATTTTAAAAGCATGGTTGGCAGCCGGTACTCCGGCATAAACGGCAGTTTGAAGTAAAACTTCTTTAATATCATCAGCGCTTGCCCCGGTATTTTGAGTTGCCCGGATATGTAAAGCCAACTCCTCATCCTGTCCAAGTGCGGTAAGCAGGGCAATGACAATCAGGCTTCGTTCGCGATGGGTAAGGCCTGGCCTGGTCCAGATAGTACCCCATACATTTTTGGTTATGTATTCCTGGAATTCATTATCAAATTCTGTTTTATTGGCTTCTGTCCGATCGACATAGGTATCACCCAATACCATCCGGCGGGTGTGCATTCCGGCTTCGTATAATTTATCATTCATGCTTAACAGTGTTATTTATATCAATATAGCGAGTTTATTTCATGGAAAAAAGCCTTTCCTTGGAAGGGATACAGAATGGCTTCCCCATTTAAATTGAAAATGAAATAAGAGATACGTTTATTGGTGACCTTCAATAAAATGTACAATCAGGTTGGTCATTTTTTCCGGATTATCCAGGCAAGGCAGGTGACCTGACTTTTCAATAACGGCATAGCTGGAGGTTTTTATCAGTTCAGCAAGCTTTTTTACATCTTCAGGAGTAGTGGCCCTGTCTTCATCACCTACAACGCAAAGCGTTGGGATATCAATCGTTCCTGCTATCTGAGATAAATCTGCATCACTAATGGCAGCGCAGGTATCTATATATCCCTGAACGGGGCTGCGTTCCAGCATGTTTTTGTACCCCCTGACCAGGTCCGGAAATTTCAATTTATAATTTTTGGAAAACCATCGTGCGACCACTTCGGATGATATCGCGATCAATCCACCTTCTGTTACTTTTTTTATCCGTTCATTCCAACTCGAGGTCGTTCCAATTTTATAACAAGTATCGCCCAGTACCAATTTTAAAATGCGTTTTTGGAGTTGATTAGCCAGTAAAAGTGCAATCATACCGCCTACTGACAAACCAATGGGAATAAGATTTTTTTTAATCCCCAGGTAATCGATTAATGCGGTCAGATCTGCACAATAATCCTTCAATCCACCAGGGGCAGGGCAGGAATCCGATAAACCATGTCCCCTTAAGTCATGCACTAAAACATTGCCATAGGGTAGAACGAGCGGGGTCACACTATCCTATATCCTGAAATCCATACCCAGGGAATGAATCAGAATAAAGGTTTGATCCATGCCCTGATCGATATAGAGGTAATGGATTAATTGTCTGTTAGAGGAATAAAAAGACATCTTAGATAAATTTCAGTCCGACATAATTTTCAGCCAGGCTGGTTTGATAAGCTATTGAAGTTTTAAGATAATCAAACTTTGATTTTTGAAGCTGATACTCAAATGAACCTTTGGGAGCCCGTTTGTGGAAAAGCTCCGTCATAAAATGACTAAAATCCTGGGCACGCCAGATACGGTGCAGACAATCGGAACTATAATTTTTAAGGTTAGTTTCATTGTGGTGTTTATAATAGGTCTCAAACCCTGATGCCAACCACCTGGTATCAGCTACCGCGAGATTCATGCCTTTTCCTCCGGTAGGTGGAACAATATGGGCTGCATCACCGGCCAGGAACAATCTTCCAAATTGAAGGTGGTCAATCATATAACTGCGCATGGGTGTGATTGATTTTTCCAGAATTTCTCCTGTGTGCAGTTTAAATCCTTTCGTATGCAACCGGATTGCCAAAGATTCCCAAATCCTTTCATCGCTCCAATCCTCTGCGTTCTCCAGGTTGTCCACTTGTAAATAATACCTGCTGACAGACTCGCTGCGCATACTGTGCAAGGCAAATCCTTCGTCGTGATAACTGTATATTAATTCTTTGCTCGACGGAGGCGCTGATGCCAGGATACCCAGCCAGCTGAAAGGATACACATTTTGATATTCTGTATAAGATCCCGGAGGCAATGAACGGCGCCCTATTCCATGAAAACCGTCACAAGCTGCTATAAAATCACAATGTAAAACTTCAGCAGAATCATTGGTCCTGTATTCAATCTCCGGGGATGAAGTGTCAATATTATTTATTTTTGTCGCTTCGGTTTCGAAATGAATTTCAATGCCTCGGTCCAGGCAGGTTTGAATCAGGTCTTTAATGACTTCGCGTTGACCATAGATAGTGATGTGTCTACCTCCGGTCAAACCCTCAAAATCAATTCGTATCCTTTTTCCTTCAAAATTCAGATTCACCCCGGTATGTACCTTAGCCTCTTTCTTTAATCTTTCAGTGGCACCCAGTTCATCCAACAGGTTGACCGTGTTTTGCTCGAGTAACCCGGCCCTGGATCTGGCCTCAATGTAGTCTCGGCTTCGATTTTCAAGAATCACACAAGCAATACCGGCCCGGTGCAATAACAAGGCGAGGGTGAGGCCGGCGGGCCCGGCACCGATGATAGCTACTTGTGTTTTCAAACGATTAAAATTAAGGCTCTCGAATATAGAAAGGGTAAATAGTAAATTTTCAAAACAGTGGAAATCATTAAAGTAATTTTTTATCGGTGTATCTCCAGGTTACCTTATTCATCCTTCACCAATTCATTCAATAAGTTTTCCAGATCCAATGCCCGGGTATACATATCAAACGAACCGTCTTCCTGTTTGGGCCAATTTTCTTTAGGCCTGTCCCAATAGAGTTCTACACCATTTCCATCCGGATCGTCCAGATACAAGGCTTCCGATACCCCATGATCACTAGCCCCTGTCAGTGGATAATAATTTTTTCGTAAACGATCGTAAATTACAGCCAGGTCTTTCCGGGTTGGATATACAATCGCAGTGTGATAGAGCCCTACACCTTGCTTGGGGGCAGGTGGGGCATCCTTGCTGTGCCAGGTATTTAATCCGATGTGATGATGGTAGCCCCCGGCGGAAATGAATGCAGCATGGTTTCCCATCTTCATGGTTATTTCAAATCCCAATAAGTCCCGGTAAAATTCAAGAGCGCGATCCAAATCTGATACTTTCAAGTGCACATGACCAATATGGGTTTCTGCAGGGATGATATAATCCTTATTCATAGCTAATTCTATTTTTTTTGGAAAAATTTTATTCAAGGGATAGGCGCGTGGTAACCTTTCCATCTTTCTCCAGTTTGGGAACGCTCGGAGGCTAATTTTCATGTTCTTCTGAGTTTTATTTTTCCAATTGTTTTAAGAACCAGAGAAAACATGAATCTTGTTTTTAATCACATGATGAAGGTATATTCAAAATTGAATTCAATCTATATAAATTTTTAGGGCCGTAAAAGGCAAAATTGATTTGTATTTAAAGGCCCCGGGAATTGCTGACCGGTGTTCCACCATTGACATGTTCCAGGTATCCAGGATATCCATTTTGTAAGGTGTAGTACCGGTCAAATCAATTTCAATAGTTTGATCCTTTTCCGGAATATAAACCAGATAAAATTTACCCGGTTTTGACAGAATGTAGACATTGCTTTGCAGGTTTTTCGGATCACTTTGGTGCACTATGGAAGGGGACATTTCATTGATCGGTGCTTGCTCCATAACGGACCTGAAATATTTAATCCTTTCGGGACTGTCACCGACAAGGGTTCCACCTTTTGCCCACCATCGTACTTCTGTCGAATCATCTGCCGGGTTGGTAAAGGTCTCTCCGTGGGTAGGATAACCGCCGCTTAGTCCTGCCATCCAAAAATAACTTGCCATTTCCTGGCCGGTCAGGTTGCCCCAGCCACTTGGAACATCGCCTTCATATCTCATTTCGTCAAAAAGCAGGGGTTTATGATATTGATTTCGCCATTTGATGGCATTATAAAATTGAGAAGTTTGTGCACTGACATGGGTTATCCAGGGTTTGGAATGGTCGTAAAAATGATCTTCGGAGTCATACCAATTATGTATTCCTCTTAAACGTTTATGCGGATCGGAAGTTTGCAGTAAGATTCCTATTCCTTGCCAATCAATCGTATTTTTTATTTCAGGCACATCCCATTCATTTGCCAAAGACCACCAAACATTGCGGTAGGCCGATATCCTGGCAATCATATACCTTACATATCGTTCATTAAATTCCTTTCCCATCTTGCAATAACCCCAGATATCGTAAGGATGAAATAAAATGACGTCTGCCTGAATTTCCATATCCAGCAGTTGTTTAATTCGTTGATCTATATTTTGAAAAAATAAATAATCAGGTTGGGTGAAGTCATTCACATCTCCCTGCCGTTTATACGGATATCTCCAGGGTTCAGATTGATTGCCGTAGATGTAGGATTTAGGAAAAACACACATCCGGATTTTATTAAAAGGAGCATCCAACAGTGTTTTTAAAGTTTTTTCCTGTATGCTTTGTTTTACACTAGTCCATTGATAGGCTGTGGTGCCCACAGCATAATAAGGTACTGAATCGGCATATTGCAAATGGAAGGTGTCCACGATGTGGACCGGGCCATGATTTTTATCGGTAGGCGGGACGCATAGAAATTGACCTTTTTTACCTGCAAGTGTAGGTATATTGCTTTTGGTTTGGTACGCCCATTTGCCCTGTGAAGGCGGTGAAAACCGGATTCGATATAATCCATTTCCATCGTAGAATCCAGGAACCTCAATACGTTGACTGCCTTTTTTGAAAATGGCACTTAAATCAACTTCCATATAAGGATTTCCGGAGGAGGGCCCGCTTAAGTCCAGTTGGAATACAGACCATTGTTCTGTCTTCAATTGAATGTTTTGTCCATAACATTCAAAGGAGAGAATAAAAAACAGAATTGCGGTAAAGATTTTAGATTTCATTCAAAAAGCGTATTTGTAAATAAAATTAAAGATGTAAATGGGTTTTAAAACTTTTGTTCAATTTTAGCTAAGGTCAGGAATTGTTGCCTTTCTCGCTGGCTTTCATAATCCAATTTAATCCAATGTTCATTTTTAGGTAGGTTATATACCCTGGCTTCATCCAGGATACCATACCAGCACCGGTGGCCGATGTATATAATTGTAAGGCCTGGCGGAATTTACATTTTGAAAACTCCTGAGCGGTTATATTCAAGCTGCCCATTGAAAGGAGGAGGGCAAAAACAAATTTTATTGAATTCATAATTAATGACATTACTCGGAATTAAAAATAGGTGAATCCATTCAAAAACAGGTTGAAATATAGGAGGTTTAAAAGTCTTGTAATAACTCTCCAATTTACCTGATACCTACCACGGCTTCTCATACTGTAATAGAACGATGATCTTATCCTCAGAAAAATGGATTTAATTCCCTTAAAAGATCAGATAAGGCAAAATAAGGTCAATAATAAAACCTTATTTAACCGAAAAGTATCAAATAAGGCTTTTTGGAAGAAAATATGGTCTTATTTTTAATTGGGTTAACCACCAACACTTCGAGAATAATATGTTATTATCGGACGTGAACTAAGTCAAAACGGATCTCAAAAACTTAACTCCTTCTGAGGCAATCACCTCTTGTGAGGATTCTATTTTCCTCCAAATCGCAGCGGCCCTTGCAATGACCTTCACTTCTTTGGTAAACGATTCAATCACGACTTCACCTTGATAGTTAATTGATTTCAAAGCTTTAGCTATTCCCACCCAATCCGTATGGTCTTTACCCGGTGTACCCCGGTCAGATCCACAGGCATGCAGATGACCAAAATGGCTGCCTGCCCGTAGAATGGCTTTGGCCTGATCTTTTTCTTCAATGTTCATGTGGAAGGTATCGTAATGTAAGAGCACAACCGGGCTGCCAATGTCCCGGATCAGTTGTAAAGACTGGTCAACGGTATTGATAAAATCTGTCTCAAAACGGTTTAAGGGTTCGATGGCCAGTTTAAGGTTTCTCTGTTCTGCGTAATCGGCGAGTTCTTTAAGATGCCCCACTACAGTCTGCCATTGTTTTTTATAATCTTCTTCTTCAACGGCATCCGCCCTGCCGACAGCTGAATACAATGGTCCGACTAGGGTGGTTGCACCCAGGATAACCATTAAATCCATTGCCGACTTTAGATAGTTTTTGGCTGTTTCCTGTTCTTCTGGGGTGCCGCGAAGGTCGCGATCCGAACCCATCACCGCGCAGACCGTTTTGCATTGCAGTCCATGTTCTTCGAGTTTAGTCTTTATGAATTCCGGGTTGATATGGCTTGCATCTTCAAGGGCAATCTCTACGGTATCAAATCCCCATGTTTTAAACAAAGGAAATAAATGGACGGAATCATTGGTGAACGGTGATGTAAACAAAAAGGTATTAATGCCGAAGGTCATACGAAGGTTTTTATTGAAGTAATTCCATTTTTAGTAATGTCAAGGTAAGCATATTAAGTCGGTTAAGACTCCCACAACGATACTATGGGCATCCACATAATTCGATTTACCCGAGAAGTTATCTTTTGCACGGTTTGACATCAAGATTGGCCTGTAAATCATCAGCTGAAAGTACGGACACCGGTACCCCGTTTTTGGGGACATTTAGTTTTGCTGTCCACAGTATGCTGTTTAATACCAGTTTGCGGGCGTCCGGATTTCCCCAGTTTTTATGGAAATGCCCTCCGGTATATCCAAATCCCCTGCCCCCGTCTTTTCGTTGGACTACCCAGGCCACATGTTGCGGTTTTCCTTGTTCTGCCCTTACAAATTCATTGCCTTCATGCGGACCATCTTTTCGCTCCAGGGTTGAGGCTGGAGGTATATCGGTTAGGATCGGGGTAACCCCTTTCATTTTATCGGGGAACCGCATATGATAATACCATTCATCATTCATGGTAAATGGTTTTACGCCGGCGGTCACCGGGTGATTTGGCAGCGACTGGAACTGGGCTTCCCAGTGAGGGTTGACAGACCAATACGTTTCGAAATAGCCTCCCAACCAACTGGTGAATTCAGGTCCTCCCCTTTCTTTAGGGACTTCGACGGCATAATGCAAACAAACCAGCCCTACTCCTTTTTTCATCAATCTATCCATATGCGCCATATGCTTCAGTGACAGATGGCCTCCTCCTCCATCCATATACATGACAATGGTGGCTGCATTATCCAATACCGTTGTATCAGAAGGCCAAAGCTGAAACACTTCAATATCTACAACGGAGCTCATGGTTTTTTTGAGCTCGTTTGCCAATAACATCGTGCCTGCGCTATGCTCATGTTCACCTTTTCCGTGACTGCAAGCTCCGGCAATGAAAATGATTTTTTTCTTTTCTTTTTGAGCGGGAAGGGGACTAATCTTTTGTTTTTTATCCTCACCCTCTTCTGCATGATTGACTTTCGGCAACCAGCTAAGACAGAAAAATAATACCACGGGTAGTCCTATCCACCTAACATTCATCACCTTGTTTTTATTCATAATGACCTGAATTAATATCTTACAAGGTAAAGGTAGATGTTAATATTCGATTTTAAAAAAAGAGGTGCAACTGTCCCGGTAATTTCTTCCGATAAGCACTAAGGAGGTTTCATGGTGTGTCCATTAAGTTATGTTCATAACTTATTTCTTACTACAATTATGCTCCTGAATGAGATGAAATAGCTGATGTATTATTTTTCGAATAATTGATCTCTTGATTAACCAGGGGCTTAACATGTGCCCCGATTAACTCAATGGATTGAAGCAATTTTTCCTGGGTCAAATCAGCCACATCCATCTGAAAGGTAAGCCTTGAAATACCTCCCAATGCCTCGCTATGCCTCAGGATTTTTTCAGCTACCTCATCTGGGCTTCCCACCAACAAAGCTCCCTTAGGACCGGATTGCGCATTAAAACTCTGAAGGGTCATCGGAGGCCAGCCGCGTTCTCTTCCGATTTTATTCATAGTTTTTGCATATCCGGGGTAAAAATCGTGGATAGCCTCTTCTCGGGTTTGTCCAACATAACCAATGGAATGCAACCCTACTTTTAAGTTTTCCGCGGCATGGCCTGCTTTTGCCCAGGCCTCCCGGTACAGGTCAATCAGTGGCCGGAAACGATGGGTTTCCCCTCCGATCACCGCGACCATCAATGGTAATCCCAGTCTACCGGCGCGCACAAATGAAGCCGGGGTACCCGCCAACCCCGATCCAAAAGGGAAGAGGGTCTTGCATAGGCCTTGGATAAACCGGGAGGTTGCGCAGTGAGGGCCTAAACTTACCCGACCAGGTGACCGATTCGCTGTCGCGGATTTTAAGCAATAAATCCAGTTTTTCAATAAAAAGCTCGTCATAATCATCTAAACTGAAACCAAACAATGGAAAGGCTTCAATGGATGAACCCCGTCCAACTACCATTTCAGCACGGCCTTTGGATATCAGATCGAGGGTGGCAAAGTTTTGAAACACCCTTACCGGATCGGCAGCGCTCAATACAGTCACCGCGCTCGTAAGCCGTATCCTTTGGGTGCGGGCAGCTGCAGCGGCAAGGATAACGGCCGGCGCTGAATCAAGGAATTCTTTGCGGTGATGTTCTCCGATTCCAAACACATCGAGCCCGGCTTTCTCTGCAAATACAATCCTGTCCAGGAGGTTAGCCATAGAGATGGCATTATTTTCCGATGCTCTTTTCCCTTCATCAAAGGATGCTGCAAAACTATCTATCCCGATTTCCATTTTAACATTTTTCCATTTTAACATTTTAACATTTTAACCTTTTAATCTTTTAACCTTTTAATCTTTGACCTTTGACCTTTCTAACCTTGTTTTACAAATTGCGCATTCACCAACAATTTCACTTCATCACTCAGGGCTATTCCACCGGTCTCACTCAGTGAACCAAAACTCACTCCAAAATCTTTACGATTTATTTTGCCGGTTGCGGAAAACCCAATCCGGGTATTGCCCCATGGGTCTTGTGCAGTGCCGCCGAGCTCCGCGTCTAATATATTTTTTTTACTGACCCCTCTCAACGTTAAAGCGCCATGAATCTTATAATTTTCATCGTCCAGTTTTTCAATGCGCTCTGATTCATATTGGAGTTGGGGATGATTTTCAGCATCAAAGAAATCGGGGTTTTTCAAATGAGCGTCCCGCTGTTCATTATTGGTGCTGATGGAATTAACGTCCGCGGAAAAATAAGCCTGGGCTGTTTCAAAATCGTCTTCTTCAGTTTCAAAAAAGCCTTCAAATTTGTTGAATTGTCCAGTTACTGTTGAAATCATCAAATGTTTTATTTTGAATTGAATTTCGGAATGCGTGGTGTCTAATACCCATTTGGTGGTGGTTAGGTTTGCTGGTGTCATTTTATTTAGAATTTAAATCGTGATTTTTTTTCTTTACGATACAAATTTACGTAGATTTGCTATCCAATGGAAAGCACTATCCTTTTAGATAGCACTATCCATTTGGAAAGTAATACAATTGAATATGACTGCGACAAAAATGAAAGAGGGACATTCACAGGTCGACTGTCAGGGCATCATACGCCCGGTCCGCGATGCACTGGAAGTCCTGAATGGAAAATGGAAACTGGCTATTATCGGATCGTTGTCTTTTGGTAAAAAACGATTTAAACAAATTTCCAAAGAGGTTAACGGTATTACCGACAAGGTCCTGTCCAAGGAGTTAAAAGATCTGGAAGTCAACCAGCTGATCAAACGGGAAGTCTTCCATACCTTTCCTCCTACCGTGGAATATTCCATCACCTTACATGGCAAATCGCTGGAAAAAGTGATCAACGAACTTCGTATTTGGGGATTGTCACACAGGAAAAAGATTATCGGGAAGTAAATAGTCGAATAGTGTGAGGGAATGAGCGTTTATACCCGCAGGTTTGTGACTTGTTCATTTACAAAATTCATATCAACAATTAACTTACTATTCATTGCGTAGGATCTTATTTCTGTAAAAATTTGAGCTTCATATTGATCATAGTCTTCTTTTCTGAATTCGACTAATGAATGTGCTATATTGTTTGGTCGCCCGTTAATCGGGGGATCATTAAAGATCGGGTTATAAATCACGTCAATGATGCCATCCAAGCCTCTTAAAAAATCAATATTTATCGCGAAAACTTCCCTATTTGAATGATCTTTATATTCTGGGCCGGATCCTCTAAAAGTTAATCCTACTCTGATCAGTGTTTCTTCAGGAGGTGTTTTTTGATCCCAATCAACTGAAAGTTTAAATCCTTCGATTTTGTCAACGGCAGAAAGAGTAAAACATCTAATAGCTGGAATTATCTTATTTCTTCTATCTCTTTCTGTATTTAATACTATTCTTAAAACTTTATCTTTATTAGGTAAAGAATCGCCAGAATCTAAATTAGATTTTTCTGCATCCATAAGGCAGTTATTTCATCTATTTCACTTCCAATTTTTATGGCATATTTAAAGGGAACATTTGGTAGTTTTTCTTTTCCGTAAAAATAGGCATATTCATTTTCAGTTCTTTTAAATATAATTAAAAAACTTGAAATTGCTGTATCCCATAAAATACTAACCGATCCATCTCGCGTTAAGTCTATGTGAGGCTTTCTTAGTATCTGGTTATATTTATCAAAAATGAATTTTGAATATTTAATCAAGAAAAAGATTGAT